>JALUJC010000344.1 GCA_027053375.1 Caldifarciminota bacterium | reverse complement strand
TAGGCATTGGCATAGAGATCCACCACGTGTACCCACCAGAGGACGGTTTTCCCACCGGTGTCCACGGGGGCGGGAAGACTCACCTGGAAGGAATCTCCCCCCAGAGGAACGGCAAAATGGACCTGAGATCCGCCGCTCCCACCATCCAGAAGGAAGAGCACGGAATCCACCCCATCCCCCACGGGCACCGTGTCCAGCACACGGGCCATCCAGATCAGGGAGGCGGTCTCCGGGAGCACGGCAGGTACGGACAGCAGGTTGTGGACTTCAGGCGGGATGTCGCCGGGACTCCAGGGCTGCGCAGACTGCTGTGTGAAGAAATCCTGTGCCGGAATCCCTGTGGGAACCCATCCAGGGATCCGTTCAATACTCCGGCTCCGGGCATTGTCGGGATAGGCGTCCGTGGGCCCCAGATCCCCCCCGCCTTCATACCAGACCCGGTCCACTTCCAGGGTCATGGACCAGAAAGCAAGGGAATCCATAAAGGGATGGATATTCCCGCCAAAGAGGTGGAGATCATCCCCCGTATTGCTCATGGAAATGGACCCCTTCTGGAGGGGACGGTAGTTCAGCACCTGAACACCACTGGTGGGTGGGATATCTGCAGCAAAATGAACCTGGAAGGAGTCCGAATCGTTGGCAAGAATCAGAAAGTGTCCCGGAGGCAGCAGGACGCCATCGGGGATCCATACGCGCCCCTCCGTGCTGCCCAGCGGATCGGGATCATCGGTAAACACCCAGAAGGAGACATCCACGGTGTCGGACGACGCATTCCAGAGTTCCACCCACTCGGAACGGGGTTCTCCATAGGGCGGATCGTACATCACTTCCTGAATGCGCACACCCCCTGAACGGGCGAAACGGGACAGGTGGGCAAAGGCGAAAATCGTATCCACATCCCCCCATTCCCCCGCACCCGCGTCCGATAACGCCGGATCCGCAGGGGCCCCATCCACCGCTGAGGTTCCGGTGGTGCCCGCCACCCAGGCGGTCACCCGGAGGGAGGAGAAGGGGAGCATGGAGGAATCCCGGGGAATGGCCACTTCCAGCACCTGCAACCCGGTGGTATCCGTGGCGCTGAACACATAGGACGCCCCGATGGCGATCAGGTCCAGGAAATTCCAAGTCTGGAGGGCAGGATCCCACATGGCCAGATTCTGGGCCGCAATGGACGCCGTGGCACTGTCCCACTGGAAATAGATCTCCACGTCCACACTGAAGTTGTATCCTCCCAGCGTATCTGCAAAGGTCAGGGCACGACCCCAGGCATCCGAAGCGCCATCGGCCGCGTCGTATCCACTTCCCGGGAGACGATCCAGATCCACGCCAAAGCCGTAACTCACCGAACGGTTCACGGTGTTGCGGGTTTTGATGGCGAGATAGAGGGTATCAGGTGTGAGATACCCGTAGAGTGTATCCAGATCCGCTTCCCCAAACACGGAATCCACAGCGGATCCAGAGAGCGCCACCCAGCCGTCTGCTGGGGAAATCACACCGTCAATAAGGGGGGAAGCAGAAAGAACAAAAGGAAACAAAAACACCCACAAACGTCGCATACCGACCTCCTCGTGCATGCACGGGGGAAGTATACAACCCCTCTCCTGCACCATCAACGAAAGGAGGATGGTTGAAGTTTCCCGAGCGGTGCGGTAAGATCAGAACGCAGGAATGGGGACCAGTCTGAATCCATCAGCATGGAGGAAAAGGGATGCCCCGAACCCGCCGAAATACAAAGAACAACCACGCCACACTCCCGTATGAAGCGGAACTCTGGGAAGCTGCCAATACGCTCCGCGGTTCCATGGACGCTGCGGAATACAAGCATGTGGTACTGGGCCTGATCTTTTTGAAGTATATTTCAGACGCCTTTGAAGAGTATTACGAGCGCCTGATGAAGGAACCCTATGCTGACCCGGAGGATCCCGATGAATACCGTGCCGTCAATATCTTCTGGGTACCGAAGGAAGCCCGCTGGCAGGAACTCCAACGAAACGCCCGGCAGGCCGACATCGGTCAGCGTGTGGACCGCGCCATGGAAGCCGTGGAGAAGGAGAACCCTTCACTCCGTGGTGTGTTGCCCAGAGACTACGCCCGACCCTCCCTGGATCAGCACCGGCTGGGCGAACTGATTGACCTGATCAGCAACATCCGTGTGGGAGGCGAAGAAGCCAGAGCGAAAGATGTCCTGGGGCGGGTGTATGAGTATTTTCTTGGACAATTTGCCAGTGCCGAGGGACGCAAGGGTGGGGAGTTTTATACGCCGGCTTCGGTGGTGAAATTGCTGGTGGAAATGCTTGAACCCTTTCAGGGGCGGGTGTATGACCCCTGCTGTGGATCCGGGGGGATGTTTGTGCAGTCCATTCGTTTTGTGGAAGCCCACGCAACAGGCAATGGGAATGGTGGCCGTGCCCGGGCGCAGATCAGTGTGTACGGGCAGGAGCTGAATTACACCACCTGGCGGCTGTGCAAGATGAATCTGGCCATCCGGGGCATTGACGGCAAAATTGAGCAGGGGGACACCTTCCGCAACGACCGGTTTCCGGATCTGAAAGCAGACTATATCCTGGCCAATCCGCCCTTCAACATGAAGAACTGGGGACGGGACCAGTTACAGCACGACATCCGCTGGAAGTTCGGCGTGCCGCCTGCCCGCAACGCCAACTTTGCCTGGATTCAGCACATGATCCATCATCTTTCGCCCACGGGGTATGCCGGGATTGTGCTTGCCAATGGTTCATTGTCTTCCCAGCAATCAGGGGAAGGGACGATCCGGAAAAACATTGTGGAAGCCGATCTGGTGGACTGCATCGTGGCCCTGCCGGACAAGCTGTTTTACACCACGCAGATTCCCGCGTCCTTGTGGTTTCTGGCACGGGACAAAAGCGGACGGCCGCCCCGGGGAAGAAAGAAGCCGCTGCGCAATCGTCGGGGGGAGGTGCTGTTCATTGACGCGCGCCGCATGGGGAAGATGGTGGACCGCACCCACCGGGAACTCACGGACGAGGAGATTGCCGAGATCGCCCGCACCTATCACGCCTGGCGGGGTGAACCGGACGCCGGGGAATACAGGGACATTCCGGGTTTCTGCAAGAGCGTGACCCTGGAGGACATTCGCAAACACAACTATGTGCTCACCCCGGGGCGGTATGTGGGCATCCCGCCCCAGGAAGAGGAGGACGAGCCCTTTGAAGAAAAAATGGCACGACTGGTGGCCGAATGGCGCAAACAGCAGGAAGAAGCGCGCCGGCTGGACGAAATGATCAAGAAAAACCTGGAAGAACTGGGCTTCGGAGATAAAACCGTACGCGGAGACCCCACACCGTGACTCCCGAAGAACTCAAGCGTCTTATTGCTCAAGGCGAGAATCTGAAGGTTGAATTTAAAGGCGAGGAACGCACCCCACTCAGCGACACCGACCTGATCGAAGCCATCGTATGTCTCGCCAACCGTGCTGGCGAGGAGCCCGGCTGGTTGCTCATTGGTGTCGAAGATGATGGTCGCGTGACAGGGGCTCGCCCCCGACATGGAGGTGGGCAAATCGATCCGCAGCGTGTGCAGGCGTTGATCGCCAACCGCACCCGTCCCTCGTTAAGTTGCCGCGTGGAGGTGATTGATCTTGAAAACCACCCAGTGCTCGTTGTTCAGGTGCCCCCGTCTCGCATCCCGGTGGGCACGACAAACGGCAAGTACCTCCGGCGGGCGATGAAGGGGCGCGGCGAGCCGACCTGTGTGCCGATGTATTTCCACGAAATGCAGGCAATGCTGGCCGACAGCGGAAGGCTGGATTACTCATCCCTGGTGGTCCCCGAAGCCCGCTGGGAAGACCTGGATCCTCTGGAGTTTGAGCGGTTTCGTCGCATCTTGCGTGAAAGTCGTGGGCATGGAGATCCCTCGCTGCTGGATCTCAACGACCTGGATCTCGCAAAAGCCCTGGGCGCTGTGGAAGCCAACCACAGTGTGCGTGCCATCCGCGTGCTTGGCCTGCTTCTTTTTGGCAAAGAAGAAGCTCTGGCCCGGCTGCTGCCCACGCACGAAGTGGCGTTCCAGGTTCTTGTGAACACACGTGTAGAAGTGAATGACTTTTTCCGGTGGCCACTCCTGCGCCTCATGGAAGAACTCCTTTCCCGATTTCGTGCACGCAACAGAGAACAAGAAATCCAGGTGGGCCTGTATCGGATCGGTGTACCGGATTACTCCGAACGAGCTTTCCGTGAAGGACTGGCGAATGCACTGATCCATCGGGATTACACACGCCTGGGTGCTGTCCACGTCCAGTGGTATCCCGATCGTATTGAGATTTCCAATCCAGGAGGATTTCCAGAAGGTGTGGACGTACAAAACATTCTGGTAACCCCTCCGCGTCCCCGGAATCCTCTGCTGGCCGATGCCTTCAAACGGGCCGGTATTGTGGAACGTACGGGTCGTGGCATTGACATTATTTTCACCGAGCAGTTGCGCAACGGCCGCCCAGCACCTTCATATGAACGGAGTACGGAGACCGATGTCGTCCTCGTGCTTCCGGGGGGCGAAGCAAACCTGGACTTCGTGCAACTGGTGGTCGAGGAAAGTCAGGCCGGGCATCCCCTTGGATTGGATGAATTGTTGCTGCTCAATCACCTCTGGCTGGAACGTCGGATCACAACCCCGGAAGCCGCGCGCCTGATTCAAAAAACCGAAGCAGACGCCCGGTCTGTGCTGGAACAACTGGTGGAACGCGACCTGGTGGAAGCGCGTGGCATACGCAAGGGACGCGCATACCATCTATCCGCGACCGTATATCGGCGCCTTGGTCTCCAGGCCGCGTATATCCGCCAGCGGGGCTTTGAGCCCCTCCAGCAGGAGCAGATGGTGCTGCAGTACGTGCAGGCCCACGGACGGATCACACGCAGAGAAGTCGTGGAGCTGTGCAGGATTTCACCCGATCAGGCCTATCGTCTGCTGACGCGCCTGGTTAAAAAAGGGAAACTTGTTCGCCATGGCAAAAAAAAGGGGGCGTGGTATGAAGCCCGCGCATAAAATAACCGCGCGCGGTTATTTTATGCGCTCCGCGGTTATGTGTCGGTTATTTAAAGGGGATCCACGTCCCGCTTTACTACATCCCCGAAGGCCTGGCGGCTGGTGCAATGACCTGGCGGAATTTGGAGGAGTTGGGGTATGCTCAGGAATCGCGGTGATATAGACTTTGTGTTCATCCAAAGCGTTATTTTAGGAAAACGGGATATTGTAAAATAATGTGCGGCGTAATTTTACGAACGTAAAATAAGGTGGTAGAGGAACATGGTGGACAGGGAAAGAGCGCAATACCATTGCCACCCTGGGGCACACGAACACCTGCAGTTTCCTGCCATCCTGAGCGAGGGAACGGAGCCGTTGTAATGGGTTTTTATACTCGCAGTATCCAGAATGAATGGCCTAAAATTCCATTGTCCAATGTTGCGACACCTGTAATTGGCGGTACGCCACGTCGGGACATAGCCGATTTTTGGGGGGGAAGCATCCCATGGGCAACGGCAAAGGATATTGCCGCAGTATCCGGAAGATATCTTGAGCAAACTGAGGGATCCATTACAGAAGAAGGACTGAAAAACAGTTCTGCGAAGCTTATGCCAAAGGGGACGATTGTCATCACTGCACGCGGGACCGTCGGAGCCATCGCACAGCTTGCACGGGATATGGCTTACAACCAGACTTGTTATGCGATTTTACCCAAAGATGGTTTAGACAATGATTTCCTGTATTATGCTTTGAAAGGCACAATTGAGGAAATGCAAACGCTGACCTACGGGACTGTCTTTAAAACCATCACCACACGAACGTTTGATCACTGGTTGATACCCCTTCCTCCCCTCCCTGAACAGCGCGCCATTGCGCATATTCTGGGAACGCTGGACGACAAGATTGAACTGCTGCGGAAGATGAGCGAGACGCTGGAGGAGATGGCGCGGGCGATCTTCAAGGCGTGGTTTGTGGATTTCGTGCCCGTACGGGCCAAGATGGAAGGCCGCTGGAAGCGCGGCCAGTCCCTTCCAGGCCTCCCCGCCCATCTCTATGACCTCTTCCCCGACCGCCTGGTCCCGTCGGAGCTGGGGGAGATCCCGGAAGGGTGGAGAGTTGTTTCTTTAGCAGACTTGATCGACATCAATCCTCCACGAGCACTACAAAGGGGACAAATTGCTCCATATGTGGCGATGGCCAACATGCCCACACGCGGACATGTACCAGAAATGGTTATCAAACGACGCTATTCCGGCTCAGGAACCCGTTTTATTAATGGCGACACTTTACTCGCTCGAATCACGCCAAGCCTCGAAAATGGCAAGACAGCATTTGTAGACTTTTTGGAAGACGGACAGGTTGGCTGGGGCTCTACTGAGTATATCGTACTACGGCCCAAAGATCCATTACCTGATGTGCTCGCCTATTGTTTAGCCCGTAGCGAAGACTTCCGAGAGTTTGCCATTCAGAGCATGACTGGCACAAGCGGGCGCCAACGAGTTCAGCCTGGCGCCTTAGCACAGTACAGGTTTGTTCAACCACCCGATATTCTCGCCCAGCGATTTGGACACATTACAAAACCTTTGTTTATAAGAGCTGGAAAAGCAATTATGGAATCCCGCGTCGTTTCCGCCCTACGCGACACCCTCCTGCCCAAACTCATCCGCGGGGAAATTCGGGTGAAGGATGCAGAAAGGTTTTTAAAGGAGAGGGGGCTGTGAGTATGAGTA
>JALUJC010000343.1 GCA_027053375.1 Caldifarciminota bacterium | reverse complement strand
GTGGTTCCCCGGTTTCCTCAAAATGGTGTTTCACCACGCGGGCTTCCACCATATACACCACATCCTCGGCCACATTGGTGGCAAGATCGGCAATGCGTTCAAGATCCTTGCTCACCTGGATCAGTTTGAGGGCACGATCCACGGTGCGGGGATCGGCCACCATATAGGTGATCAGCTCCCGCACCACCTGGTCCCGGAGCGCATCCACTTCATCGTCGCGTTTCAAAATGGCGCGCGCCTGTTCTGCATCCCCATGCACAAAGGCGTCGAGGGCGCCGCTCAGCATCTCGCGCGCAATGGAGGCCATCCGCGGGATATCCACCAGAGGTTTAACGGGAGGAAGGGGGAGCAGATACGAAGCCGCCTGCGCGATGTTGACCGCATGATCCCCCACACGTTCCAGATCATTGCTGATTTTGAGAATCATAATGCTGGTTCGGAGGTGTTCCGCTTCCGGCTGAAAAAGGGCAAGAAAGCGAATGACCCCCTCCTCCAGCTCGATCTCAAGATTGTTGACCCGATCCTCCAGATCCATCACCATCTGGATGCGGACCTCTTCACGTTCGGTCAGCGCCCGCATGGCCGCATCCATCTGGCTCTCCACAAGAGACCCCATCTCCAGAAGACGCGCCCTCAGGCGGTCAAGGGTCTGCAACACGCGTCGCATGATGCCACACACCTCCCCTGAACATACACGGCCTCAACGGCCCGTTCCCGTTCCACAAAAATCCAGTTTCGCAGAATCTCCTCCGGATCCTCTTCCCGGTTCGCCCGCATGACCACAAAGTCCGCATGATAGCCGACATCCAGCAACCCCAGACGATCCTCCATCCCCAGTGCCCGCGCCCCACCAGCGGTGGCATCGTAGAACAGGTTTTCCGGTGCCTCCCTTCGAACGAAATAGGCATCCCGCATCACCTCCCACAGGCTGTACCGCATCCCCGCCCCCACATCACTCCCCAGGCCAAAGGGTATCTCGTGGGCCAGCAGCGCTTCCCGGGGCATCACCCCGCTGTGTAAAAAGTAATTGGCGGTGGGACAATGCACCACGGCTGCACCTTTTTCACGGATCCGTCGGAGTTCCTCATGCTGGAGATGCACCCCATGCGCAAGGAGCGTTCTCGGGCCAAGCAACCCCACACGGTCGTAGATTTCCGTATAGGAAGACGCCCAGGGGTAGAGGCGAAGGGCCTCCCGAACTTCCGGGAGCGATTCGGAAAGGTGGGTCTGAATCCAGAGATCGTGGGCCTGCGCAAAAGCTGCAGCTTCACGCATACAGGCCTCCGTACAGGCCAGCGCAAACCTCGGTGAAAGCGAAAGAAAGAACCGCTCTTCGCGCCCGTGCCATCGGGAGATCAAAGGTTCCATTTCACGAAGCTGTGCACGGGGGTCACGTTCCAGTCCAGATTCGGGGGCACGGTCCATCAGGGTCAGCCCCAGCATCACACGCAGCCCCGATGCCTCCGCCTCTTCCAGCGCCACACCAAGCGCCTCCACATGCACCGTCATAAACCCTACAAGAAAAGTGGTACCGGCCTGCAGAGCCTCCTGAAAAACCTCCCGGTAGCGGTCCCGTGCATACGCGGGATCTTCAAAACGCCGTTCTTCCGGGAAGACATAGGTTTTCAGCCACGCCAGCAGGGTAAGCCCTGCCCGACCGCGAACACGCGTCTGGGGGGGATGGGTGTGCAGATCCATCAACCCCGGGATCACCCAGGAAGGTCGGACATCCAGCACAGGAAGGTCGGTCCGCTCCGGTGGCGTGGAGGTGCGCACCACAATCCTGCCCGATTCAATACGCAGGGCCCCATCCCGAAGAACACGGAGCTGTCCCCGTTTCGGGGTATCCAGAAAATTCGCGCGCAACCAGTAGCGTTCCGGGGGAAAGATCACCCTGTCGGCTCCTCTGCAGCAACAGATACACCTGAACGCTCAAGGGCAGCCCGAAGAAATCCCAGAAAAACCGGGTGAGGCGTCAGGGGGCGGGACTTAAACTCTGCATGAAACTGCGTGGCCAGGAAAAAGGGATGTACCTCTCCGGGCAGTTCCACAATCTCAGGAAGGCGCTGGATCGGCTCCTCTCCGGAAACCACAAGGCCTGCACGTTCCAGCATTTCCCTGTACCGCGGGGTGAACTCATACCGGTGACGATGGCGTTCCAGGACCACATTGTGGCCATACAGGGCATAGGCCTGGGTGCCCGTCTTGAGACGGATGGGGCTTGCACCAAGACGGAGCGTCCCTCCATATCCCTTCTCAAACAGGTCCTGCCCCGGTAGAAGATCAATCACGGGGTGAGGGGTGTGGCGGTCGAACTCTGTGGAATGGGCGCCCTCAAGACCGGCCACATGGCGGGCAAACTCAATCACTGCAAGCTGCATCCCCAGGCAGAGCCCGAGATAGGGAACTCGCTGCTCACGTGCATAACGTATGGCCCGGATCTTTCCTTCCACCCCACGGCGCCCGAATCCACCCGGGACCAGCACCCCATGGACCCCCTCAAACAGGGCCTCCACCTCCTCCTCCGCCATGGATTCCAGAGCCTCCGTGTCCACCCACTGGACCTCCACCCGCGTGTTCAATTCCGCACCGGCATGGATCAGGGCCTCGTACACACTTTTGTATGCATCTTTGAGATGAACGTACTTTCCACACACCGCAATCCGCACCGTGTGCTGTGGATGAAGAACCCGCTGAACAAACCGCTCCCAGTCCGAAAGATCTGGACTGTCCACAGGGAGGTTCCAGGTTTCCAGAATATACCGATCCACCCCCTGCTCGTGCAGCATAAGCGGAACCTCATAGATGCTTTCCACATCGGGTTCCAGGAACACCGCCTCCTCCGGAAGATTGGAAAACAGGGCGATTTTTCGCCGGGCTTCCTGCGAAAGAGGCCGATCCGAACGGCACAGGATGGCGTGGGGCTGGATCCCGATTTCACGGAGTTTTTGAACGCTGTGCTGGGTGGGTTTGGTTTTGAGCTCCCCGGCAGTGGAGACATAAGGCACAAGGGTCACATGGAGGAAAAAGGTCCGACCTGGCGCCTTCAAAGAAAGCTGACGGATGGCTTCCAGGAAGGGAAGGGATTCAATATCTCCCACCGTCCCCCCCACTTCCACCAGCACCACATCCGCCTGCTGCTCCAGGAGGTGGATCCTGTGAATGATCTCCTCGGTAAGATGGGGCACCACCTGAACGGTCTGGCCAAGGAACTCCCCGCGTCTCTCTTTCTGAATCAGGGAAGCATAGATCTGCCCCGCCGTGACATTGCTGGTCTGGGTGAGATTGGTCCCCAGGAAACGCTCGTAATGTCCCAGATCCAGATCGGTTTCGGCACCATCCTCGGTCACAAATACTTCCCCGTGCTGAAAGGGATTCATGGTCCCCGGGTCCACGTTCAGATAGGGATCGAACTTCAACGGGATGACCCGCAGTCCCCGCCGTTTCAGCAGAAATCCCAGGGAGGCGGTGGCAATGCCCTTCCCCAGGGATGAGACCACGCCACCGGTAATGAAAAGATAAAACGGTCCATTCATGGTTCCAGCACCACTCCACGTTCAGGGGTTTCCCAGAGCACCAGCCGCCGGAGACGCAGAGACCGCACCGAAGCCTCCTGCGCAATCCGATCCCACAACCGTCGGGCGATCCGCTCCACGGTGGGCTGATCCTCAAATTCATTCCAGTTGCTGTACTGAAAAGGCGCAATCCAGTGTTCAAGCGCTTTTTTGATATCCAGAAAATCCACAATCATCCCATTCTCCTGAACAGGACCTTCAAGCGTGACTTCCAGATGGAAGGTGTGCCCGTGCAGAGGTTCCCTTGTGCCATCTGCAACCCTTACCGCATGCGCGGCATGGAGAGCCGTGCGCAGGATCAGCGCTGTCATCATGATCACACATCCAGAATAAAAAAGGCCCGGTACTGTCCCGGCGTGCGTTCCACGTTTAGTCCATGGTAGGTCACGCTTTTCACGTGATGACCCTCCCCATGCCGGGAAGGATCCAGACGCTCACCACGGAGGCGATCCATGACCGTCCACATCTCCCCGGAATGCTGGACCGCAGGCTCGCCCGGCAGATAGATCTCTCCATAGGCATCCAGCAAAAAAATCCACTCGGACAGATAATCGTGCAACAGGTCCTCCAGGGTTGAGGCCGCGCATGCGACCTCGTGTTCCTTCACCGGCTGGATGGCTTCCGGGTGTTCCACCAGCACACTCAGCAGCGCCCGTGCAGACTCCTGAAAGAGCGCCGTGAGCGTGGGAGCCACCACCTCAAAAGCCAGGTCAGCGGTATGGTCCACCGCACGGAAAGGCATGTATGTAGGCTATGGTGCGCCCACAGGACTGTCAACGAAAAGAACGATGGTCTCTGCTCATCCACCCTCCTCAGAGAATCCTGTGTACCTCCAGGCGGGAAAAATATCTCGACCCATGTTGCTGGCAACAGGGAACGATCACCATGCACTGCAGGGTCAGCGTGCGTGCTGTTTCTGTGCCTTCTGAAACTTCTCCAGCTGTGAACGGAAAAAGGCGTTGTCGGGTTCTTTTTCCAGGGCACGTTTCTCCCACTGGACCGCCTCCGCATACCGGCCCGCGGCGTACAGGGCTTCCGCATAGGTGTCCATGATGTTGGGGTCGTCGGGCGAAAGTTCCAGCGCCCGTTTCGCTGCCTTCAGGGTCTCCTCGGGGTACGCCTTCTGGAGTGCAAACTCCCAGGCCAGGGCATTGTAAACCTCCGGGGCATCCAGGGGATGCGCGAGGGCTTTCACCAGAAGATCATGGGCACGGGACAGCAACACCTCACGATGTTGCGGTTCGGAGCGCGCCAGGCGAAGATACGCAGGCGCCAGAAACGCATACTGCCATCGCTCATAAAGGCGACGCAACTCCTGAACAGGCGCCTTCTGGTCCACCACACGAAGGTCCACCAGTCGATCATCCACGCCCAGGTATCCACCGCCCTTTCGCTTCACCACCAGTGCCGCAGACTGTTTTCCACGGCGATCCCCTCCGGCGGCCTCCCCCGCCTCCAGTGCCTGAAGCAACCGTTCCGCCAGAGGTCCCTGCGCGGAGAGAAAAGTTTTCAACATGGTGTCCACCACCTGCGGACCTGCCAGAATATTGCCCTGCACACACACAAAGGGGCCTTTCTGGTCGCCCGCCCAGGAGAGGGTCCGGGTTCCTGTAAAATTCGCACATCTCCCCTCCCGGTCCACGATGCCCACCTGACGATCCTCCGGTGATGTATCCCTGGCAAGGATCTGCTTCAGCACTGTGTCGGCAGACATTCCCTTTCGGAGAAGATCCAGCGCCCAGGGTCCGAAATAGGGGTTGGACAGCGCCTGTGTGGCCACCGCCCCCACCTCCGCCTCCACCCAGGGGACAATGTAGCCCACATCCAGTACACGGGAGGCAACGGCCACCCCCCACTCCTCTGTCTGAGGATCCATGGCCACAATGGAAAAGGTCCCCACAGGAGGACGGGCAAACATCCACAGCAATCCCAGCACTGACCACTGCATCTTTTCACCTCCCTTTGTGCGAAACAGAAAGCGGGGTGGCGTCCTCTGACGCCACCCCGCTGGATGTCAGTCCATGGGTTCGGTTCAGCGAACCCGCAGGAACGAACGCTGAAGGGTCCGGTTCCCATCCTCCACACGGAGGAAGTACAGGCCGCTCGGAAGTTTGGCCGTGGGCAGGGTGATGCGCTGCGTGCCGGCAGCCAGGGTGCGATCCAGCGAGAGCACGGTCCGCCCCAGCGCGTTGGTCACGGTGAAGTTCAGCCGGGAACGCGCAGGAAGTGCCAGTTCCACAGTCAGATTGCCATGGGTCACCGGCCCTTTCGGGAACCGGAGGAGGCGTCGGTGAACCACCAGGCCATTCTCCGCCACGCCCACCTCACTGGCATGACGCAGATAAAGCTGATAGGTTCCGCCTGTGTAGCGAACCACACCGGTCACCTCAGCGAACACCCCCGAGGCCAGGGTACTGGTCACGGATGTGTCCGCATTCACCACCACACCACCACTTCCATCGTTGATGCTGAACTGGGCACCGGTCACGCTGGTGATGGTTCCGGCCACCTTCACCAGGGCACCCTCGTACATCTCTGCGTTCACACCACCATTGGCCAGGACGCCGGTGCCAATGGAGTCCACGGTCAGGGCGGCTCCGGAGGAGAGCACCTCGGAATAGACAATGTTGATGATCTCTGTCATGCCGTTATACTCACTCACCTGGCCCACAAGAAGAACAGAATCCCCTTCCAGCACGGACTTGGCCACTGGCGAGTAAATCATCAGCCCGGACCAGGGTCCGCCTCCCGGATCCTGGAAGAACGCCCAGTTGGTGGAGGTGAAGGAAACCGCAGAGGTGTCGGCCGTGGTCAGGACCACCACGCTCACCTGTTTACCGTCCCAGTTGCTTCCAAAAAGGGTATCCCCGGGCACGGTGTCGCTCTGGATCTGTGCCAGGGTCAGCAGGCCATAGAAGGCCGTGGTCTCCTGAATGGGTGCATAGGCCACCTGATACAGCATGCCATTCTGGAGGGGCGTTGCCGTGGTCAGGGTCACCCGTTTGAGGTTGTTGGGGTCCTGTACCACCGAAGCAATGGTCACCGCATTGCCCGCACTGTCCTGAAGGGTGTAGTTGGCCACATTCTGGGCATCCGTGGGGTTTTCCGTCTGGGCAAAGATCACATCCACCTGATCCTGCCCCCGGGCATAAGCCATGGAGAGATG
>JALUJC010000342.1 GCA_027053375.1 Caldifarciminota bacterium | reverse complement strand
GCAGGAAGAACAGGACAAGCATGAGCCACCCCATCTGACGCAAACATCCGGACATCCACCATCCTCCTTGTTATGAAATCCCATCGTTTCTGTATATACATTGGGGGAAAGGAAGATGGTAGGCGGGGGAACTCTCTTCCTGGTGGGGGATCCCCGTCAGTCCATCTATCGGTTTCGTGGCACCAATGTGCATATCTTTCCATATGTGCGCGCGTTCCTTGAGGAAAGGCGGCCCACACCCGGCGCCTTTCACGCCTATACCCTGGAGGAGAATCACCGCTCCCTCCCCGCCATTGTACAAACCGTGAATGCAGTGTTTTCCAGGGTGTTCCGTGATTATACTGAGAGCAAACCTGCCCGTCCCGCCCATGGTCGCCGGGGGGCTGTGGAACTGGTGATGCTGGAGCCTGACGTCGGGGAGTCGGGAAATTCGCTTTCCAAGCCCGAACGGCTGGCGCTGGAAGGACGATGGGTGGTCTCCAGGATCCAGGAAATGCTGGACCGCGAAAAAATCCAGGATCCCCTTGATCGCACCACATGGCGACCGGTTCGCCTCTCCGACATGGCCATTCTGGTTCGGGGCAGGGACCTTCTGCAGGGATTTTTGCAGATTCTGAAGGAGGCCGGAATTCCCTTTCAGGTTCGGGGGGATCGGGGTTTGTGGTTTCGAAGAGAAGCACAGGAAATGCTTGCGCTTCTGGATGCGCTTCTCTTTGATCGGTATGTGGGGGAAGCGTGGCTTCAGGCGTTCTCGGTGGATACGATGCCCTGGAAGGAGGCGATTCGGGAGGCACGTGCCCTGTTGCGGGCGCAGCCTCTGTCCCGTGTATTTCGGACCCTTCTCCAGCATCTTGCCCTGGATCGGGATCCGGATGATCGGGTGCGCTTCAACCGGGAGCGTGTGCTTTCCATGATGGAGGTGATGGAGGCGCGAGGCTTCTCCCCCTTTCGTGTCTACCATGCGCTGAAACGCGCTTCTCTGCAGGGTGGAGATGATGAGGCGGAACTCCCGGCAAGCACCGGGGATCGGCTTCATG
This sequence comes from Caldifarciminota bacterium, assembly GCA_027053375.1. Taxonomy (GTDB): domain Bacteria; phylum Hydrothermota; class Hydrothermia; order S141-80; family S141-80; genus JALUJC01. Next base: position 936 of record JALUJC010000342.1, on the reverse strand, counting down.
TGCTGACCGTCCATGCGGCCAAGGGGCTGGAGTTTCCTGTGGTGTTTCTGGTGGGGATGGGCGAGAATCTTCGCTATAAGAGCAGGGAACTGGTCCGGCTGGAGGATCTGGAGAGCCAGGAGGTGTTTGTTCACCTGGTGGAAAAAGAGGATCCCCGGGAATCTGTATACATGGAAGAACACTGGGAGGAAGAAAAGCGCATCCAGTATGTGGCCTGGACCCGTGCACGGGATCGGTTGATTCTGGTGGCCACCGGCGGAGACAGGCTGGCGAAGACCCTTAAGCGCGAACAGGGTTATCACGGAAGAAAACAGGTTCCCCCGCTCCTGTTGCTTCAGGAAGGGTTGCGCCTGCGGCGTACATCGGAAGGAGCGTGGCATTCTCCCCTGGAGGAAGAAGTGGAGGGGTTTCGCGTTCTGACCGTGCAGGCTTCAGGGGTTCCTGCACTGTCAACTTTCCAAGGACAGAAAGAACGACAGGGGGTCGGGGTTCGCGGTGCTCCCGCCTTTCCGCGTGGTCTGGGCTGGATACGGGTGAGTGAAACCATACCCGAGCTTCCCTGGACGGTTCCTCATCGGCCCTCGGACCGAACGTTCGGGGAACTCTTTCATCAGCTTCTGGAGCGGATTTCTCGCGGTGATTTACCGCCCGATGATGTACAGATCCGGGCTTTCCTCCAGCGCCGAATGCGCCCTCTGCGTTTCCCGGCACAGGTGCGCGAACGCCTGATCCAGCAGGCAATGGACCAGATCCATCTTCTCCGGAATTCTGAGGTCTGGGACCGATGGATCGCTTTCCGTCCCTCGGCCTATAGCGAGTGGGCTTTTGTATGGCGGGAGGAGGACCGGGTGGTGGAGGGTCGGGTGGATCGGGTGGTGCTGTTTCCGGAGGAAAGTCGGGCAGAAGTGGTGGATTACAAGACCTTTGATGTGCCTG
>JALUJC010000341.1 GCA_027053375.1 Caldifarciminota bacterium | reverse complement strand
AACCGGAAGAGCCCTGCCTCCAGCGCATCGCGTATTTTTTCCACCGGGACACCTTTGGTCACCGCAAGAATTTCCGGCATATCCGCACGTCCCGCTTCGCGGGCGACCTCCTGAATGCGCGCCCGGAGCCGGGCAAGATGATCACGCATGTGCAGCATAACGCCGGACATATTCCAGCACCTGTTCCCGGATAGACGATTCCGGGAGTTCCAGGTATACAGCACGGAGAGAACCCCGGAGGGAGCGTGTTTTCTCTGTCGCAAGAAGGATCCCGTCCGGATCCTCCTCAATTCGCTGAATTCGGCTCCATGGGAGAAAGCGGGAACGCCCGGGGCGTTGCACGTGAACCCCCTGATGATCCACACGAATACGAACGGGTGTCCAGAAATCCCAGAGGAGAACGGTCATCAGAAGCAGGGTGAGCGGGAAAAACAGCACACCCCCAACCTGGGCGGCCACGCCCGCAAGAAACAACACGAACATTCCCACACCCACGGCCGTCACGGGTCGTGACCGTGCCCTCCACAGCAGAAATTCAACCCCGGATGTATGCTCCATTCATGAAAATTGTACGGTTTTACGCATGCGCCTTCAACGGAAGATCTTCAGGGTAGGGTCAGAAGTCCTCCTCCCTGACGCTGGCCGGTTTTTAGATCTTCCACGATCCAGCGCAGCACACCGGTGCCTCCGGGAATCTGGAGGATGTGCGTACCGGGTGCCAGAAGCCGGGCGGAATGACGGCGTCCATCCGGGGTGATGAGCCATATGCGGAGCGTGTGCGAACCCGGATTGCGCAGTATGAGTTTTCCACCAGGAAGGGTTGTCCACCGGACAGGGGAACATGCCGGGTTACGGCGATGTTCTCCCACATCCGTCCCCGTGCACACCACCTGATTGCCCGGGGAAACGGACTGAACGGTGGAATTTACGGGTTTCGGTACCGCCGTGGTGCTTGTGGTCTGAAGCGGCAGGGTGGACCGAACGGCGCCGGTCACGTTTTCTACCAGGTTCAGCGTCCCGATCACCGGACAACTGGAAAGCTGCCCATCCGCCGCGAGACGTGCCAGAAGCAGATCCTGATCCCATGTGGTGGTGTCGGTGGTGACCCCTGCCATCAGCAGATCACCGTTTTGAAGCACCGCGGCGTCGTTGGTCCAGTCCAGGTGCCCCACTTTATAACTTCTTGCCCAGGAAAGGGTGCCTGCTCCGCTGACCCGCAACAGGGTGGCCTCCCAGTTCTGTGTTGCCACTTCTTCGTAGGATGCAAGCACCAGTCCGTCTGTTGTGGGCGTTGCGTTCAGCGCTTCGTCCCATACGCCCGGAATCCCAAAGGTTTTTTGCCAGAGCAGCGTACCCCCCGTGTCCACCTTTACCACCCACAGGTCGCCTTCCATGCTGGCCGGATCCACGGTGTTTCCAGGAAGATAGTACCCGTTTCCGTTCTCTGCTTCCACAAAATTCCACAGGGCATCATCCTGAGATTGCCCATAGGTGTAAGCCCACTGCACACTGCCGTCCACTTCGGAGATCCGGATCAAAAAGAGGTCGGTTCCGCCCTGACCTGCGCCGTCGGTAATCCCTGAAATCATCCAGTGTCCGCGTGTGCTGATCAATCCCCGGGCGACATATTCCATATATGCGCCTGGAGGGGCGTCCTCTCCGGTCGTGCCATAGACACGCTGCCAGAGCACCTGCCCCAGGGTGTCCAGTTTCAGCACCCACACATCGGTTAAACCTGCGCCAAAAGAAGTGGTGCCTCCCACCACCAGATACCCCGTGCTGTCCACGTCCACGCTCCAGACCTGTTCATCTCCGGCTCCTCCAAAACGCCGCTCCCAGATCACGTTTCCCATAAGATCCAGACGCACCACCCAGAAATCATACGTTCCATCTGTCAGGGTCCAGCCGCCTGCAAGAAATCCTCCCCCCGGGAGTTCTTTCGCATCAATCAGCATATTATCTGTGGTGTCTCCAAAGAC
>JALUJC010000340.1 GCA_027053375.1 Caldifarciminota bacterium | reverse complement strand
TTCTGGAAAAGCTGGAAGCCGGCGTGCACCTGGTTTCAGGCTGGCGGAGAAAGCGTCTGGATCCCCCCGGGAAAACCATCCCCAGCAGGGTTTTCAACTTTGTGGTACGCACCCTGACCGGAGTGCCCCTGCATGATTTTAACTGTGGGTTCAAGGGATACCGCAGGGAGGTGCTGGAGCATCTGCGTCTGTATGGGGAATATCACCGCTTTATCCCCGTTCTGGCAGCCTGGAAAGGTTTTCGTGTGGATGAGGTGGTGGTCACCCACCATCCCCGGCATGCCGGACGCTCCAAGTTTGGCTGGAAACGTATGATTCACGGATACATTGATTTTCTTTCCATTTATTTCCTGACCCGTTTCCTTCAGCGTCCCATGCACCTTTTTGGAGGCATCGGAACCCTGTTCTTCCTGAGTGGGGTGGGCATCAGTGCGTATCTTTCTTATGAAAAACTTGTTCGGGGCATGGGGCTGTCCAACCGTCCCCTTCTGCTGCTGGGGGTGCTCCTGATCCTGTCCGGACTTCAGTTGCTGATCACCGGTTTCCTGGGAGAAATGTTACGCTACCATCACCACCGGCCCGAGGACCAGTTTGTGATTCGGGAAATGTCAGCGTCCCGCGAGCGCTCTCAGGAAAAAGGCTAAATTGGCCGGACGTTCGGCCAGTCTCCGCATAAAATAGGGATACCAGTGCGTGCCGAAGGGCACGTAGAGTCGCACCGGGGCTTCCTGCACCAGCGCTTCCTGTACATCCCGACGAACCCCGTACAGAAACTGAAATTCATAGGCTTCTCTGGGAATCTGATTTCGCCGGATCAGGGTGCGGGCCATCTGAATCAGGAAATCATCGTGGGTGGCGATGGCGGTGCGCACACCGGCACGAACCGCATCCCGGGTGAGCAACTGCTCCAGAATGCGACCGAAAGCCCGACGGATTTCTTCGCGGGATTGATAGGCGATGGCTCGAGGTTCGTTGTAGGCTCCCTTCACCACCCGCACTTTACCGCCCACCTGAAAGATACGCCGGAGGTCCCCCGGCGTGCGATAGAGATAGGCCTGCAGGGCGATGCCCAGGTTGCCGTAGCGCTTCTGGAGGGTTTCAAAGATGGCCAGGGTGTCCTCCACATAGGCGCTGGCTTCCATATCCACTTCCACGCTGTTCTCGCGTTCATGTGCGTGCCGGGCGATGGCTTCGGCATGTTCCAGGGCCACGTCCACCCCCAGATCCAGCCCCAGCTGGGTGAGTTTGATGGAGATGTTGGCCTGGAGGCTGTGTTCGTGGATCACGTCCAGCAGGTGAAGATATTCATCGCGCGCCTGTCGTGCTTCATCCAGGTTGGTGGTGTTCTCACCGAGGAAATCCAGGGTCACCTGAAAACCGCGCTGGTTGAGAGACTGAACCACACGGATGGCCTCCTCCTCCGTCTCTCCTGCCACAAACCTGCGTGCGAGTCCGGAGAACCGGCCGTTGCCCACCACCATCCGCTCGAGAGAACCGTTCCGGGATGCCCAGAGCAGGAGATTTCGCATCGGGTTCATGTGCCTATTATACAGCCCAACCACAACCGATTCAAAGGATCCGATGGGCGCATCCGGAACCCGACGGCTCCGGCGCGCCTCGCCGGTGCGTGTACGCACGAACCAACGAAATCCCGGGTCGTTTGAGGATGGGATCCAGAAAATACAGAACAACACAGAACCACCTGCAGGGCATGCTTCAACCCGGCGCAGGGCGGAGGGATCTATACAGCGTGCGCAGCAGAAACCGAAATATGCCGATTTCCATGTGCTGAAGATACGGTGAAATACCGGATCGGATGAGATGCGGCCTCTTTACAGGGAGCGGCGTGATCGTGTATACTTGCATGTACGGAAGTCTGCCTTCAGGATTGGAAACGATGCAGGAGGCTGGTGGTTTAAAGAACACTGTACGACCCACGAGGGTGGGCCCGTGGATGGGGGGGATATGCCGGATGGTGGGGGTG
>JALUJC010000339.1 GCA_027053375.1 Caldifarciminota bacterium | reverse complement strand
GAGTAGTGAAGTACGTGAAAGGCTGCAGGGTCCATGCGCTTCTGTCCACCCTCCGCCGACCCAGACCGACTCTGTGGGTGAACGCCTTAAAATTCAGGGAAACAGCGTTCCCTAAGGATCCATCAAACCCATACAGGCAAACCGCCAACATGCCCTGTTTCCTTGAAGGGTTGATGGCCTCCCCGTATCATACCGAACATGAGAGGATCCGTGGCTGTGCTCGGCGGTGGTTCCTGGGGTATCACCCTCAGCATCCTGCTCTTTCGCAACCAGATTCCCGTTCGCCTGTGGACGCGAAATCCGGAAAAAGCAAACCGTCTTCGTGAAAAACGTGAAGATCCCGACCGGCTCCCCGGGGTGTATCTCCCGAAACGGATCCGGGTTCACACCGATCTCGGGGAGGTTCTGGCGGGTGCGCGGTGGGTCCTGCTGGCCATTCCCAGCCAGGCGCTCCGCGATGTCATGCAGCAGGTGGTTCAGTATCCGCACCCCGGAAAATTTATCTCGGCCAGCAAGGGCATTGAAGTGGAAACCGGCCTCCGCATGGAAGAGGTGGTGCGGGATATAGCCGGGGACGGGATCCAGTATGCCGTGCTCTCCGGTCCCTCCATCGCACGGGAGGTCATCCAGGAGGTGCCCACATCCGTGGTGGTGGCTTCCCGGAATGAAGCCTATGCCCGGGAGGTGCAGAAACTCTTTCACCAGGAAAGATTCCGCGTGTACACCCACTCGGACGTCACCGGTGTGGAACTGGGGGGTGCCCTGAAAAACATCTATGCCATCGCCGCCGGGATGGTGGACGGGCTGAACCTGGGGATCAACGCCAAAAGCGCCCTGCTCACCCGTGCCCTGGTGGAAATGGCGCGCTTCGGCGAAGCCCTGGGGGCCCAGCGTCAGACCTTCTATGGCCTGTCCGGTATCGGTGACCTGATTGTCACCGCCTTTTCCCGACATTCGCGGAACCGGTATGTGGGGGAAGCCCTGGGCGAAGGGGCCAACCTGGAACGTATCCTCCGGGGGATGACCATGGTGGCCGAAGGCGTGGAAACCACCCGTGCAGTGGTCCAGGTTGCCCGGAAACGGGGCATTGAGATGCCCATCGCCGAAGTGGTGTACGATGTCCTCCAGGGGAAGATCTCTGCCAGAGAAGGGCTGGATCGTCTGGTTCAGCGACCCCCGAAAAGCGAGGAAGAACCAGGATGATGCGTATACGCCCTCCTGCGGTGGCGGGCAAATTCTATCCCGGAGATCCAGCGTCGCTGCTTCAGATCCTTCAGCACTGGAAATCCCGGATTGAACCAGAGCCTCTTCCCGGGGAGGTTCGTGGATTGATGGTCCCCCACGCGGGATATCCCTACAGCGGAGAAGTGGCCGCACGTGGATTTCTGAGCCTTGTCCAGTCGGTGGATCTCCGGGATTACGACGCCCTTCTTCTGGTGGGTCCCAGCCACTACGTGGCGTTTCAGGGTCTGGGTTTTCTTCCCGCGGAAGCCATGCAAACCCCGCTGGGAACCCTGTCCGTGGATCTGGATACCCTGGAAACGCTTGGTGAAACCTGCCCATGGATGGAAGCCCGGCCGGAGGCCCACCGCCTGGAACACTGCCTGGAGGTGCAGTTGCCTTTCCTGCAGGCGTATGCAGAAGAACCTGTTCCACCTCTCCTCCCCCTTGTGGTGGGCACCATGGACCTGGATGCCCTGGAAGAAACCGCCAGCTGCCTGGTGCAGCAGCTGGGAGACCGTGTGCTCTGGATCCTGAGCACAGATCTGTACCATGGGTACAGTGTGCCGGAGTGTGAACTGGTGGACCAGAATACCCTGCAGAAAATTGTGGATACGGGGGACGGTCGGGAACTGTACCACGCTCTCCAGAAAGGCGAGGCCATGGCCTGTGGAGGACTGGCGGTGGTGCTGGGACTGCTGGCCTTTGAACAGCTGGAGGTCACGGAGCGCACCCTCCTGGCCTACACCAACAGCGCACGGGTCACCGGCGTGTTCTCCGGCTACACGGTGGGATATGCCAGCGTGGCTTTTGCCCGGGAGTCCGGATCATGAACACGCGAGAATTCACCCCCTACGTCTGGATCTTTGGTGGATTGCTGGCGGTGCTTTTCGGCGCTGCCAATGCGTACCTTGGGCTCCGTGTGGGCATGACCGTCTCCGCATCCATACCCGCCGCCGTGGTTTCCATGGCCATTCTCCGGGGGTTGCTCCGGCGTCAGAACATTCTGGAAAACAACATGGTGCAGACCATCGCTTCCGCAGGAGAGTCCCTGGCAGCCGGCGTGATCTTCACCCTTCCCGCTTTCCTGATCCTGGGATTTTCTCTCACGGTATGGAAGGCTTTTGTGCTGTCCCTGCTCGGGGGCACCCTGGGGGTCCTTGCACTCATCCCCTACCGTCGCCATCTGATTGAAGAATCCCCGGAACTTCCCTATCCGGAAGGCACCGCCTGTGCGGAAGTTCTGGAGGCCGGGGAAGAAGGAGGGCAGCGCGCACGGTTTGTATGGAAGGGCCTGATTGCGGGCGGGATCTTTCGGTTCCTGGTGGCCCCTCTGGGCATGCTGGTTTCCCCCGTAGGTACCTGGATCCAGGGAATTCCCACCTATGTGGCCCTGGACCTCAGTCCGGCACTGGGGGGCGTGGGCTATATTCTTGGACGTCGGATTGCGCTGCTCCTTGCCGCGGGAGGCTGGCTGGGGTGGGGTGTGTTTCTTCCTCTGTATGCCCGCTGGCACGGGATCTCTCTGGAGGGACCCGGGGATGCTTATCGGGTGTGGTCGGAGGTGATCCGGTACATCGGTGCCGGTGCGGTGCTGGCGGGGGGCGTATGGAGTTTCCTGAAAAGCATCACCTCCCTGATCCGTGCTCGATTCTGGGAGACCTCTGGATCGGGCGACCTTCCCCTGCCCTGGGTGCTCACAGGGTTCGGCGGGCTGTTCCTACTTCTGTGGATGGTGGCCGGGCTGCCCTGGATAGGCGTGCTCCTTGCACTGGTCTTTGGTTTCCTGTTTGTGGGGGTGTCCGCACGCATTACCGGTATGGTGGGCAGCTCTTCCAACCCGGTATCCGGCATGACCATTGCCACGCTTCTCCTGGTCAGCCTCCTGTTCGTGAAACTGGGCTGGACGGGAGCTCCGGGAATGGTGGCTGCGCTCACGGTGGGGGCGGTGGTGTGCATGGCCGCTGCAGTCGCCGGCGATACAGCACAGGACCTGAAAACCGGGCAGCGGGTGGGGGCCACCCCTTACCGTCAGCAGCTGGGAGAACTTTATGGGGTGCTGGTGGCAGCGCTGGTCATGGGCGGGGTGGTGCTGCTCCTGCATCGTGCCTACGGGATCGGCTCCCGCGAGCTCTCGGCACCCCAGGCCACCCTGATGGCCCTTGTGGTCAAGGGAACCTTTTCAGGATCGCTCCCCTGGGGTCTGCTTATTGCCGGAATCTTCACAGCCATCGTCGTGGAAATGCTGGGGGTTCCGTCCCTTCCGGTGGCCGTGGGTCTCTATCTCCCGCTGGAACTCAGCCTCCCGATTCTGGTGGGCAGCCTGTTTCACCGCGGGGAGAACACCGAAGGATCCGGCATTCTTTATGCTTCCGGGCTCGTGGCAGGCGATGCACTGGCTGGTCTCACCGCTGCCGGCCTGGTGGTGGCAGGTATCCAGGGGAGCCTTCCCTTTTCCTTCCCCTCATGGATGGCGGTTCTTCTGTGGCTGGGGGTTCTGGCATGGCATCTGCGCGGCTGACCGCTCGCTGGAAAACCCTGTATGAACATGCACGAAAGGTCTGCCGTCGCCTTGGCGTTGCGCCTCCTTCCCGGATTCTGCTGGTGGACGCGGACCGGCAACGTGTGGCATGGGTGGTTCATGGGGAAATACGCTGGCAGGCTCCCTGTTCCACGTCTGCCTGGGGGCTGGGTGGAGAACAAGACACCAACCGTACCCCCGTGGGCCTGCTGCGGGTGGTGGAAAAAGTGGGAGAAGGGATGCCCTTCGGCTCGCGTTTTGTGGAACGCCAGCCCACCGGGGAAGTCTGGACACCGGGGACCGAAATCCAGGAAGACTGGATCACGACCCGAATTCTTCGCCTTCAGGGAGAGGAGTGGCAGCAAAACCGTGGAGGGCGGCGGGATACCTTTCGCCGCACCATCTACATCCACGGAACACCCCAGGAGGACCGCATCGGCACACCGGCCAGTCATGGATGTATCCGGCTACGCAACCAGGATGTCATGGAACTCTTTAACCACATGGAGGTGGGGGATCGGGTCTTCATCTGGAGCGACCGGATGATCAGCGCAGGATACTGAAGATCCCCCGCCGGATCATGGCCACACCGATGGCCGCGAGAAGAATCATCAACACCTTTGAAAGGGCCCGGGAGGTGGCGCGACCCAGGATCCGGTCCAGCCAGGGTGCCGTCCACAGGACAGCCAGCACAATCAGCAGATTGATCCCATAGGCCACAAAAATCAGAGAAAGGGGATGACTGGAAGTTAGGGCCAGCAGGGTGGTGAGCACCGCAGGTCCTACAATAAGGGGAATTCCCAGAGGCACAATCCCCAGCGCTTCCGCCTTCACCCGTCGCTGACGTTTCTCGCTGGACAGAATGTCCTGAATGGAGAGCACCACCAGCAACACCCCACCCGCAATCTCAAAATCTCCCACGGTCACACCCACCATCTGCAGAATCCAGGGGCCCCCCAGAAGAAAGACCACCCCGACCACAGCGGCGGTCACCACCGCCTCCAGTGCAATGCTCCGTGTCACGGGGCGACTCTGGCCTTCCGTAAACGCGAGGAAAATGGGCAACAACCCGAACACGTCAATGGCCACAAACAGGGGGACAAACACCTCAAGAAAGGGGCGCATCAGGAGGATTTCTTTTTCCGGGCTTTGCTGGATGGAATCCCGGCACGCTTGCGATACAGCGCCACGCTCCGACGGGACAGGCGTACGCCATACCGCGACTGCAGCATCCGTGCCAGCTCCTCATCCGAATAGGGGCGCTCCGGTGGCTCCTCTGCCACCAGCTGCGCGATCAAATCCCCGATTTCCGACGTGCTGAACTGGGAGCTCCCCCCCACAGACTGGGGGAAAAAGAAGCGCAACGGGAAAATGCCCACCGGAGTATCGGCATACTTCTGCCGCAAAAGACGACTCAAACTGGAAAGGGAGATGTCCAGTTCTTCTGAGGCCTCGGACATGGAAAGTGGACGAGGACGTGCCGCTTCTCCCTTGAGGAACGCCTCCTGTGCATCGGCAATATAATGGGCAACCCGAAAGAGACGATTCCGGCGGTTTTCAAGCAAATCCAGCAATTCATTGGCTTCCTGAAACTGCTTTCGCAAAAACTGGAGGGTCTCCGGATCTGCCCTGCGCTCCTCATAAATCTCCCTGTATCGTGGGGACAGCCGGAGCCGCCCCTGCCAGGGTTCATTCACGCTGACCACCAGTTTTCCTTCAATGACCCGGTAGACCACGTCCGGAACCACGTATCCCACAGGTTCCCTCTCATAGATGGAGGCAGGGGTACGGGGAAGCAACCGGATCAGGGTGGCCGTGTCCTCATACAGCGGTGTTCCTGGCGGAAACGCCTGTTCCAGAAAAGCCCGCATCTCATGCTCGTCTTCCGGCAGGCGATCCAGAATCCCGTAAAAGGGATGCGCCTGGAGATCCTGGGCTTCCATCCACACCTTCCAGAACTCCCGAAAATCCAGGGACGCGACCCCGGGGGGATCAAACTGCCGAAGGATATAGGACCGGGTCTCCTCCACCGTTTTCGGGGGCACACTGAGGGTTTGTGCCAGTTCTTCCAGAGGGAGGGCGAGATATCCATCTTCGTTCAGATGATTCAGAATCCCCTCTGCCACACCGCGTGCAGGATGTTGTGGAGGAAAATGAAGATCCAGCTGCCAGTCCAGCCGCTGCCAGAACCCCGGTTCCGGTGCGGTCCAGAGCTCCTCACGGGGAACCTCCTCCTCGTCTTCAGGTGCCAGAGGAAGTCGGGCATCGCCACTCTGGTCATAAAGACGCTGCAAAAGTTGATCGGTAGAGGGACGCGGGGGAGCGGCAAAAAGGTCACGGCTTCCCTGGAATTCCAGGACGGGATTCTTCTCCAGGGTGGACCGGAGAAGATCCCAGATTTCCACCACGTTGAGTTCCAGGAGCTTGGCAGACAGCACCAGACGGGCTGTCACACGCAGCTCCGGCTTTACACGAAGCTGGGTTCTGATCTGAAATCGGGGCATCAGATCAATTATAAAGTAAACCGCTCGCCCAGGTAAATCTCTTTCAGACGTGGATCCTGAAGCAGGGTTTCCACTGTGCCTTCCAGGAAAATCTCCCCCTGGTAGATAATGGATGCCCGATCGGTGATCTGAAGGGTCTCCCGGACGTTGTGGTCGGTAATCAGAATCCCGATGTTCATATCTTTCAAAGAACGAATAATATCCTGGATCTCCTGGCGGGTTTTGGGATCAATCCCCGTGAAAGGCTCATCCAGCAGCAGAAAACGCGGATAAAGCGCCAGGCTTCGTGCAATCTCCAGCCGGCGGCGCTCCCCACCGGAGAGCGAGCCCGCAGGCTGATTCTGGAGATGCAGAATCCCCATCTTTTCCAGGGCTTCTTCTGTTCGGCGATGTGCTTCGTCTCGAGGGATTCCACGAAATTCCAGGATTCCATAGACATTTTCGTACACCGTGAGTTTTCGGAAAATGGAAGGTTCCTGGGGGAGATAGCCCATCCCTGCCCGGGCACGCCGATACATGGGCCACCGGGTGATGTCTTCCTCTCCCAGATAGATCCGCCCCTGATTGGGACGGATGACGCCCATGATCATG
>JALUJC010000338.1 GCA_027053375.1 Caldifarciminota bacterium | reverse complement strand
TCCAGGGCGAAGTAGAGAAGAGATTCGGGCAGATCTCCGTGCGGGGGCCCTGGAGGATGTGCGGGTGCAGGTGGAGGTTCCGCGCTCCGTGATGGAAGGCATGCCCATGGGTGTGGTGATTCCGGGTATGGAAGGGATGCAGGAACAGCTGATGGAATCGCTGGAATCCCTCCTGGGACGCCCCCGTACCCGGAAGCAGGTCCCTGTACGCCAGGCAAGAGAACTTTTACGCAGCGAGATTTTTGACCGGCTTCATGATCCCGAAAAATTGAAAGAAGAAGCCCGACAACGTGCGGAAAACATGGGGATCGTCTTTCTGGACGAGGTGGACAAACTGGTGAGCGTGGGACCCAGAAGCGGACCCGATGTGTCGCGGGAGGGGGTACAGCGTGACCTGCTTCCCATTGTGGAAGGGACCACGGTGCGAACCCGCCTGGGCATGATCCGGACGGATCATATACTGTTTCTTGCGGCGGGCGCCTTTCAGTCCGCGCGCCCTCAGGATCTGATCCCCGAACTTCAGGGAAGGTTTCCTCTACGCGTGGAATTGCATCCCCTTTCCCGCGAAGATCTCAGAAGGATCCTGGAAGAACCGGAAAGTTCCCTGGTTCGGCAGTATCAGGCCCTGTGCCAGGCAGAGGGCGTGACCCTCACCTTTACCCCGGACGCGCTGGATCGTATCGCATACTATGCCGATCTGGCCAATCGGGAAATGGAGAACGTTGGCGCCCGGCGGCTCCACAGCATCATGGGCTGGTTGATGGAAGACCTTCTGTTTGATCTTCCCCGTCCCGGTGTGGTGGAGATCCTTGTGGATGTGCCGTATGTAGAAGAACGACTCACAGGCTTTTTCCAGGGGGAGGGGGAAACCCGCTATATTCTTTGAGAATTCCTCAACGTGCAACTTCCGGATCCACCGGAAGCACCATCACCGCCAGCGCCCCCGGACCGAGATGGACGGTAATGGCGGGACAGGCGGCACCCGTGAAGGCACGCCGAACGCGACGTTCCTTCTGGATATGGTTGAGCAGTGCACGTGCTTCTTGTTCCACACGGGTGGTGTGCGGCACCGCCACATCGTAAAGACGTTCCGGATCCATCCGCTTCAATGCCAGCATGAGCAGGGTGCGGTTGAGGTTTTGCCAGGGAGCCACAAGTTTGTAGGGGTACAGCGCGCCGGTGCGGGTGTTATATTCCAGGATGGCGCGCAGTTTGAGGAACCGGGCAATCCAGCCTTTCTGGCGTGTGAGACGCCCACTGCGGACCAGGTATTTCATGGTGGGAAGTGTGAGCAATACAAACCCTTCCTGAGCCTGCCGGTCCACACGTTCCAGGGCTTCTTCAAGGGGGACCCCCTGAAGCAGCAGGTCGTACGTTGCCAGCAGCACCAGTCCACCGCCGTAGCTCAGGAAGCGGCTATCCCTGACATAAATGCGTTCTCCTGAAGGATCCAGCCTTGCAGCCACCTGGCGGGCTGTGGACACCGTTCCACTCAGTGCGGCAGGCAGGTGGAAGGAGACCACCCGGGCTCGCCGGGAGAGCCCCTCACGAAACGCCCGTTCAAAATCAGCAGGGGAGGGTTGTGAAGTCTGGACCCTGTGTCCGGCTTCCAGCGCGCGCACCACGTCCTCTGTGTGGATTTCTCCCTCCACACGATAGGGCTGGCCATCAATATAGACCTGAACCGGTATATTCAGCACCCCGAGGTCGAATGCCACCTCAGGGGGAAGATCCAGCCCCGTATCCATGGCAAATGCAGGAAAATCTGCAGAACGCTGCGCCGCCATGTCGTCCACTTTTTTCATATCCAGCGATCCCAGTGTTTCCAGTATGGCCCAGACTTCCGCTGGATGGGAGGTGTGGATATGGACATGAATCCCTTCCCGTCCCCCCACCACGATCAGCGAATCCCCCAGATGTTCCAGAGCTTGCCGTACCTCTTTCACATCCACATTCTTTCCGGGGCGGAGAACGGCTTCGGTACAAAATCGGTAGGTGAGGGCT
>JALUJC010000337.1 GCA_027053375.1 Caldifarciminota bacterium | reverse complement strand
ATGCTTTCCCGCACAGGAATGAGTGAGAACGACAGACCCTATCGCCACGGCGGACCTTCGTGACGGTGGACGCATTTTTCTACACCCCCTTGACCATCAACAGGGGCGGCGCCGACCGGCGCCGCCCCTGTGTGTGTTTTACGTAACGTTTTCCCGGTTCAGAAGCCCATGGAGGCCTTGAGGGTGGCGCCCAAACGGGTCACCGGTGCATTCTTCCCGGAAAGGGAGAACCCGTACATGGAGTATTCATCCATGGCACCCAGCAGCAGTTTGAAAGAAACCGGGAACAGCGGCAGTCCCAGCTTGACATAGGGCAGAACCGTGATCAGATTTCCATCGGAGTTGGATTGTACCGTCCCACCCCGGGTCGCCTTTGTTTTCATGGTGTAGGTGAAAATCAATCCGGCCTCTCCCAGGGGGAATTTGTAACCGCCACCCAGGTGGACATCCAGGACATCCCCCATATCGTAAGTTGTGTTTCCGGATTTCCCTTCCAGGGTATAGGTGTAATGCAATCCTCCAAACAGCGCCATCATGGGATTGGGGAGCCAGCCGCCCACCCGAAGCTGGATGGCGTTCTGCCGATCCGAGTTCTGATAGTCCGTGCCACTGGTGGCTTCCGGACCCATATCCAGCAGAAAGCCCAGGCTGGCATGATACATGGGTCCGCGCACCCCCGCAAACAGTGCCAGGTTCTGCGGTGCAAACCCGCTGCTGGCCTCCTGCGTGCCGACCGGAGCAGGCAAGGTGACAGAAGACTTCCACTGGGAAAGGCGCAGATCGGCACCCACGAAGAAGGCCTGAAGGGGCAGGGAGAGCACGTTGTACATTGCTCCCACGTTGAAGTTTAACACATTCAAAGAGGCATCGGTGGCTCCCGGAATGGCGTCCTTAAGGCTGATGGCATTCCCGTTCTGATCGTATGTCTGGGTCACGCTGGCAAAGCCAAATCCTCCCCAGACTTTCCCCAGACCACCCGCGGAGAGCGACGTGGTGGTGAGCAGCAACAGCATGGCAACATACCGCATGGTCAACCTCCTGTTGGTTGTGACCTTATGGCAATTATACGGACAGGGAACGATCCCTGCAACCTTCAGTGAAAACGCAGAAAAGGGCGCGGTAGCGAAGGATCCACACAAAAAGCCTGCCGCACCCGCATCCTTTCACGGGAGATCGGTGTCCCCACCTGAATGCATGTGCGTCCGGAAACGGGAAGATCCAGCCGAAGGGAATCTCCTTTCTTCAGCCTCAGGGTATCTGAAAAAGTGTTTCCCACACGAATCATCACCGTGTGGGGGACCAGGGCCCGGCTGCGATAGTTAAGGAGGTGGGCTGCTGAATCCAGGACAATGCGGGGAGGGGCCAGATCCCGGGTCACGTAGAGCTGGGTGATCCACCAGGACCCCCCGCTGTACATCACCCCCACACCCGTGTGGGTGTAGGAAGGATGGAGCAGGTTCTCCCGGTGGTCCGGACTGTCACGCCACTTCTCCGCCACACCTCGCCCGGAGGGGACATACTCCGACCGGGGCACCCACAGGGTATAAAGGTTCTCACCGGCCTCCTGATCCACCACACCGCACCGAAACAGCCGATCGGCCAGCGTACGAGCGCTGTCCACAGGCAACGTATGGGTCAGCGTCTGCACCCGAGCCAAGAGCTGGCTGGTCCAGCGCGCACAGGCCACCAGGTCAGGAGCGGTCTTCAGGGGAGGTCGGCCAGCCTCCAGGCGAAGGGCGTTCACCCACTGCACCACTTCCTCCTCCAGGGTGGGGGTTCCCCGCACGGCGGGGATCGTGGAGCGAAACACCACCTGCGTTGTCAGGAAGAGGAGGATCCAGAAAGCCATTGTCGAACTTTCTCCAGATCTTCGGGTACATCCACGGCCTGAAGCCGCAGTCCTGGAAGATACACCGTGGCCATGCGCCAGGAGGATTCCAGCGCACGCAGCTGTTCCAGCCCTTCTGCCTGTTCCAGCACCCCACGGGGCAGTTTGGGCCAGCGCTCCAGGGCTTCCCGGGTGTACAGATAGACCCCCACATGCCGAACATACACGTCGCGCGAGACCTGATGTCGGGCATACGGGATCACCGACCGGGAAAAATAGAGGGCGTACCCCCGGTGATCCCGCACCACTTTGACCGTGTGGGGAGAACGCAGTTCCTCCTCGTTCGCCACATCGGTCACCAGGGTGAGGATGTCCCACGGCCCGGGGAACGCGGCCGCCTGCTCCAGAAATCGGTCCACAAGCTCAGCGTGGAACAGGGGCTCATCCCCCTGAACGTTGAGCACAAACGCCGGTATGTCCTGGCCATGGTGCTGCACCACGTAGGCCAGGCGATCCGTCCCCGAAGGCAGCTCCGGCGGGGTTCGCCAGGCCTGCACCTTCGCCTGCGCCGCGGCCTCTTCCAGTTCCGGGGAGTCCACCGCAGCCCGCACATCACGGAGATACCGGGACGCCTTCAGATTTCGGAGCACATAGGTCAGAAGAGGCATACCCCTGAGGGGTTGCAGCAGTTTACGAGGGAAACGAGAAGACGCGAGACGGCCGGGAACAATGGCCATGGTGGAGCCGAGGGGATTCGAACCCCTGACCTCCAGAGTGCGATTCTGGCGCTCTCCCAACTGAGCTACGGCCCCACCTTTGAGAGCGGAGAGGGAGGGATTCGAACCCTCGAGCCCCCTTTCGGGAGCTGTGCGATTTCCAGTCGCACCCCTTCGGCCTCTCGGGCACCTCTCCGCGGGTGTCCTATTCTATGGTCCGCAAACGGTGCTGTCAACGCTTTTTTCTCGTATGTTCGCGTGGTTCGCCGCCCCTCTTCCCTTCATCTGCAACCGTTTTGGGCGCGGGGCGAGAATAGACCAGCGCATCCGGGAGTCGCCCGTACCGGGGCTCCAGATCCTGAGGGGAAACCGGGGTCATTTCTCCTCGCGCCACCAGGCGAACCGCCAGCATCCCCACCCCCTTTGCGGAAGGCTGCAGCGGTGTGGGGTGGGCAAGGGCAGGGTGATCCGGGAAATACCGGGACATTCCTGAGCCCACCAGGACCTCCGCCGGGTGCATTTCCAGCAACCGGGCCACCTCTTCCTTGGGAAGTCTCTGCATGGGAATCTGCACCACGGGAGGATCGGCTTTTTTCAGCAGGGCAAAGTGGAGTTCCTGTTTCTGCGCATCCAGACCCAGCGCCACAGGTGTACCCGGGGGGATGGACAATCCATCCACAAAAGCACGTTCTGCATCCACCGGAACCACACGGATATCCAGTGCCACCCCCATGGCTTTCAATACAGTCAGAGAGACCCGGAGCGCGGTGAAATACCCCGGCCCCTGGTCCCAGGCCACCCACCGAATATCCTTCCATGACCCATCCACCGCAGCCAGAATTTCTTCCAGCATCCAGGGCAACACACGGCTGTGTTGAAAGGGGACACGGTGTGCCATTTCATGCAGAAGTGTTCCCTTTTCGTCCAGCAGCGCCACTTCGGTGTGGGGACCGCTGGCTTCAATGGCGAGGATAAAACGCATACAGGATCCTTTCAAGAAAAGGCGGAGGGGGAGGGATTCGAACCCTCGGCCCCGGTTTCCCCAGGGCTACGGCTTAGCAAGCCGCCGCCTTCGACCACTCGGCCACCCCTCCGCGGGGAAGGCATCAAAGATCATCGTAAGATGAACGGGTATCGGTAAACCCGGCCATCCGTAACTCAAAAGATTTGGGATCGGTTGCCCAGCGCAGGGCTTCTGTATAATCCACAATCCCTTTCTGGACAAAGTCCATCAAACACTGATCAAAGGTTTGCATTCCTTCCGTGGTGCCCTCGCGAATAAGATCCCGGATCATGGCGGTTTTGTTGGGATTTCGTATATATTCGCGAACCGTGGAGGTCCCCAGGAGAACCTCTACGGCCGGGACCCTTCCCTTCCCATCCTTCCGGGGCACCAGCCGCATGGAAATGATGGCCGCCAGGGTGAGGGAAAGCTGAAACCGCACATAATCCTGCTCATAGGGTTCAAACATGGAGATGATCCGGTTAATGGTTTCCACGGCATCCATGGTGTGCAGCGTGGACATCACCAGGTGGCCGGTTTCGGCTGCCGTAAGCACCAGAGAGACGGTCTCCCGATCCCGGATCTCCCCCACAAGCACCACATCCGGCGCCTGACGCAGCGCAGATCGCAACCCCTGGGCGAAACTGGGGGTGTCCCGCCCCACTTCCCGCTGGGTCACCGTGCTCTTCTTGTCGGTGTGCAGAAACTCAATCGGATCCTCAATGGTGATAATATGCGCCTTTCGGGAACGGTTGATGTGGTCAATCATGGACGCGAGGGTGGTGGACTTTCCTGAACCGGCGGTTCCGGTGACCAGAATCAACCCGCGTGGAATGCTGGCGATCTTTTCCAGCACGGGCGGGAGCATGAGTTTCTCAAAATTCTGAATCTCCTGAGGAATGTACCGGAACACGAAAGCCACATATCCCTTCTGGAAAAAAGCATTCACACGAAAACGGCCCACACCGGCATAATGATAGGAAAAGTCAATTTCCCGGTTTTTGATCAGCAGCTCACGGCGATCTCTGGGAAGAAGTTCTTTGGTCCACTCAATGATATCCCCGGGATCCACCGCCCTGCCCAGGAGGTTGAGATGCTGAATGCTCCCGTCTATTTTCATGATGGGCACGTTGCCCACTTTCAATATCAGATCAGACGCCCCCCGCTGCACCATCTCGCGGAGCAGGCGATGGATCTCCTCTTTACCAAAATATGCGGGCATTCCGTCCTTCACATAAAAGCGGAGGGTGAGGGATTCGAACCCCCACGGGCTTTCGCCCAGCGGATTTCAAATCCGCCGCCTTAGCCGTTCGGCCAACCCTCCGAGCGGGCGAATTATACACACCGCACACAGAAGATTCAAGGGTTCAGGGAGAACAGCTGTTGTAAAGCACGAACCCGTTCAGCGGGTTGCGCATCCTGAAAAACATAGCTTCCCGCCACCAGCACATCCACTCCGGCCCTCACTGCAAGAGAAGCAGTGTCCTGGTTGATCCCTCCGTCAATGGAAATCAGAAATTGTGTGTGGTGGGATTCCCGGTAGGCACGGAATTCCCGGACCTTCTGGAGAACCTCCGGGATGAAAGATTGGCCGCTAAATCCTGGATGAACGCTCATCACCAGCACAAGGTCCACATAGGGCAGCAGGGGAAGCACCCGTTCCACGGGTGTCTCGGGATTGAGGGCAATACCTGACCGCATACCCAGCGTACGGATCTCCTCCAGGACCCGGGGAAAAGGGGCCTGTGATTCCACATGCACCGTCAGCCAGTCTGCCCCTGCTTCCTGAAACGCCCTGAGGTAGTGATGGGGATGGGTCATCATCAGATGAACATCCAGGGGTTGACGTGTGAGTTTACGAACCGCCCGGACGCCCAGGGGGCCAAAGGTCAGATTTGGGACAAAGTGGGCATCCATTACATCCAGATGGAGCCAATCCGCGCCGGAAACCTGTTGCACAACACGCTCAAGACAGGTAAATTCTGCCGCGATCAGGGAGGGAGAAACCATGGGACCAGCGAATCAGGAGGAGGAAGGTTTTGTTGTCCGGGGCTCCGGGTGAATTTCTTCCACGTTGATTTCCCTCAGGGGAAGTTTCCCTTTCAGTTCTTCCTCCCAGGTCACCAGGCTGTGATAGAACACACGATCTTCATCATCCAGCCCCCGTGTAAGCTCGGTGATGTGCGCACTGGTGGCCTTAAAGGCCCGCAGGGCATACATCACGGCCTTTTCGGGTTCTGTGTGTTCCCCGCAGGTATAGATGTCCAGCGCGGCGTATCCCACTTCGGGCCAGGTGTGAACCGAGAGATGGGATTCTGAAATCACCACCACCCCCGACACCCCATTGGGTGGAAACCGGTGGAAGGAAACCGCCCACACCTGGGCATTGGCCTCCTCCGCCGCCTGGACCAGGATATCCTGGACCCTTGCCACGCTTCCAATGATCTCTGGATCACAGCCCGAGGCTTCTACAATATAATGCTCGCCTTCCGTAGAAAAGGGCAGAGCCCCATTGTTTTTAACCTGATCAGCCATCGACCCTTCCTCCTTCTCGGAACCAAACGTCCCGTTTCTCACCCATTTAAAACGAGGATCGTGATAGCGAATTTTCCACCCGTTGGGGCAACCTGTCAACCCATCGCATTGACAAAACCCGGTTCAGACTCTATATTCTTTTTCGCAGATACCAACCCCTTTGGAACCAGGAGGAAGGGATGAACTGGGAACGGCTGCAGCATCTGATCCCCGCCATCCTCAAACTGGATGCACAGGCCATCCGGGATGCAGCAGGGGATGAAGAACTGACCGCTTCTGCGGTGGTGGTGGTGGCAATCGCGGGTGTGGCATCCGCCATCGGAACCCTCCACATTTTCCCGGGGATCATCACCAATCCCATCATGACGGTGGTGGGCAGCTTTATTGGCGTGGGAATTCTGTTCCTCCTGGCCAAGCTGTTTGGTGGAACGGGAGACTTTCTGTCCTACTACAGACCCATCGGCCTGGCGTATGCCCTTCAATGGATTACCGTGATCCCGGTGATCGGCGGGTTTCTTGGCATCATTACAGGGATCTGGATGACCGTGGTGACCATTGTGATCACCCGGGAGATTCATGGGTTCAGCACAGGTAAAGCCGCGCTTGTTGTATTGATCCCGCTTATTCTGGTGATGCTTTTCCTCCTTCTCCTGATAGGTATGCTGGGGTTTGCCGCGATCAGCGGAGGATTTTCTGGATCATGAGACACCCGTCAAGGGAGAGGGGCGGGTTCCGCCCCCTCCCTTGACGGGTTTTGCATCGCCCCCTA
>JALUJC010000336.1 GCA_027053375.1 Caldifarciminota bacterium | reverse complement strand
GCTTCAGCCCTTCCCGGAAGTACGCGCCTACCCCTGGGAAGAAGCCATGCCCGAACTGCGTTCCGCCATCCGGATTGACCACACTTCCATGGTGATCATGATGCTGTTTATGTATATCGTGGTTGGAATTGGTGCGCTGAATGTGATGTTTATGAGCGTTCTGGAACGAACCCACGAGATCGGTCTGCTCCGGGCGGTGGGGATGACCGCCCGCCAGATTCATCGACTGGTGGTTCTGGAAGGAATTCAACTGGCGGTTGTGGGTGCCCTTACAGGAAGCCTTGCCGCCCATGTCCTTACCCTTTTTCTTCAAAAACCCGGCATGGACCTCTCAGGGCTCACCTCTGCCCAGTCCTTTGGTGGCGTTCTCTGGGAACCTGTGATTCATCCCTACCCGGATGTCCCGGGTATGCTCACCTTCGCAGGGATCATGATCCTGCTTGTCATTCTGGGGTCATGGTTTCCCGCACGATGGGCTGCACACCAGCCCCCTGCAACCGCCATGCGCGCACCCTGAGGAGAGACAGGATGGATCTCTTACGTCTCAAGGATGTATGGAAAAGTTTCGGTACCGGAGAGGCACGTGTGGAAGCCCTGCGTGGGATCACCCTGCGCATCCAGCGCGGGGAGTTCGTGGTCCTTTCCGGCCCTTCCGGTAGTGGAAAAACCACCCTGCTCAACGTGATGAGCGGACTGGACCGTCCGGACCGGGGGACCGTGGTGTTTGAAGGTCAGCCCCTGCATACCCTGACCGAAGACCAGCTCAGCGAACTTCGCCTGCGCAGGGTGGGCTTTGTGTTCCAGGCGCACAATTTGATTCCCGTGCTCACAGCCCGTGAAAACGCAGAACTGTTGCTCCTCCTTCAGGGCGTTCCGGAAGCGCAACGCCGTGCGCGGGTGGATGCCCTTTTCCAGCTCCTGGGTCTGGAAGGGCTGCAGAATCGCAAACCTTCTGAGATGAGCGGAGGACAGCAACAGCGCGTTGCGGTCATACGGGCCATCGCCCATCGTCCCTCCATCCTGTTTCTTGACGAACCCACCGCCAACCTGGACACAACCACTTCCAGGGTGCTGATGGATCACCTGGCTGAGCTCAACCTCCGGGAAAAGGTCACGTTTGTCTTCTCCACCCACGACCCCCTTGTGCTGGAATATGCCCACCGCGTGCTGTACATCCGGGACGGACAAATCCAGAAAGACGAGCTCCGCAAAGGCCCCTCATGCCCGGTCTGAACCTCTGGATTCTTCCCGTGGCGCTGTCCTGGCAAATCACCCTTCGCCAGTTCAGCACCCTCGGGGAACCCCCCGGCCTTTTCCAGCATCTGCTGGGATCTGCCTATGCACGTGTGGGCATCAGCGAAACACGCCTGCGTCCTTCCATCATGCTCATGACGGGGCCGGTTCGGATCCATGGAGCTGCGGAACTGGACGCCTCGTGGGGAAGCGTACGCTTTCCATTTTTGCTGTTTGCGCGTCCAGCCCCCCTGCGGTGGCGCCCCCTTTCCTTCCAGGATTCCACGGGAAGTGTTCGGTTGCTCGGGGAAGTGGACCGCCTGGAGATCCGGACGGGGTTCGGCCCCCTTTCCCTTACGCTGGGCCGACAACCTGTATCCCTGGGGAGTTCTCATCTGCTGGGGATCCTGGATGTGCTGGCTCCCTTTCCACCCTTTGCTCTGGATGCGGACATCAAACCCGGTGTGGATCTCCTGCGCGTGAACATGGGCATCGGCGATGCCGTGGGCGCACGGGTTCTCTTTCACAATCGTGACAACATGGTGGCACAGTTCAGCCAGTACCTTGCTGCCGGAACCCTGGAAGGCACCGTGGGCAGGATTCGTTCCTTCCCCTGGGTGGCCATGGACTGGGAGGGGACCCGGGAGGAGACCGCGGGGTGGGTGGAGGGAATGCTCCTGAAGGGATATGGAAGCCTGGCGGTGGGGGTGGAGCGTCATTTCCCGCACACGCGCATCACCCTGGAGTGGATAGGGCAGTCCCCCGATCCAGAAA
>JALUJC010000335.1 GCA_027053375.1 Caldifarciminota bacterium | reverse complement strand
AAGGATTCACAGGCACATCTACGGTCGCTTCCGCAATACTGGCGGCAGGACGATTCCTGCCTCGCCCTGTACAATCCCCGACATGGTGCCACGGGATGTCCGCGCCAACCCCTGGTTCTGGGCCACGCTGTTCCTGATTCCCCTCTGGGGACTGCGATTGCTGGATGGGGATGTCTACTGGAATGCGGTTCTCACGGCTGACGTGCTGCACAGAGGGTATCCCGTGGTGGATCGCTGGTCCCTTGTGGGAAGGGGGCTTCCCCTGTATTTTCCACAGATCGGGTATGGTGCGCTGGCCGTTCTGGTCTCCAGGGTGTTCGGAGAACGTGGTTTTCTGGGGCTGGACCTGGTTTTCTGGTTGACGGGCCTGTCGCTGTGGGTCCGGCTGGCATCCAGGGAAGGGCAAACCGGACGACGGGGGTTCTGGATGTTTCTTGTCTTCATCCTGCCTGCGGTTTTTGCCATGACCCGGATGCGTCCCCAGGAAGCCGGATGGGTGGCCTTTCTCGCTTTCTTGCTCGCGGATCTGCCAGTTTCCCGGGCAGGAATTCTGTTCCTGAGTGCATTTTTTCACGGCCTGGCACCCTTTCTTCTGTCTCTGCTCTGGGTCCTGGACGCCCGGCCCTGGCGTCGGCATCTCTCCTGGATAGCGCTGGCCTGGGGAGGCATCCTGCTGATCCACCCCCTTCATCTCTCCTTCCTCACAGGCCCCATCGGGATCCTGCAAACAACCGGACACGCCCTGGCGGGAACCGTGGTGGAGTGGAGCAGTCCCTCGGGATTGATTCAGCGTGGCGACGCCCTGGGGTGGGTCGTTTTCATGACCCTGATCCCCGGTGCCTGGGTTCTTCTCCGGCGCGGGCGGTGGGATCCCCGGTCTCGTTACACAGCGAGCCTCCTGCTGCTCACCCTTTTCCGCGTACGGTTCTGGGTGTTCTATCTCACGCTTTTACCTGTGTTCCTGATCCCGCCGGGACGTGATCATCTGCCCTCTGTGCCCCTGCGATGGCACCAGGGAATCGCGGGAATCTGGGGGGTGCTGACCCTTCTATGGATGGTGGGGATTCCCCCTTCTCATGCGCGTTTTCCTGATTCCACCGTGTGCATCGCCCCCCGTGTACTTTTCGCACCGCTTCCGGAAGCCAACCGCGTGGTGTGGCAGTGCGGGGATCGTGCCCGCGTCTATGTTTTTGGTGCGCTGTCCCCTGACCCGGAGCGGTTGATTCAGGCCAATCAGGCTGTGCGTCTTATGCGCACCCGCGGGGTGCCTCCTTCGAGCGTGGAACAGATCTGGTGGCCCGCCCGCTGGGGCCGACCCACCCTGCGATGGCCGATTTTATCCCGCTCCCACACCGGGGACGTGGTTCTGATTCGCCCTTCCCCTATGCGCCCAGTTCCGACCGAAGACGCTCCATGAGCTGTCCCAGCGTCTGCTGAACTTCTCTGGCGATTTCTTCGGCTTCCTCCACCAGAGAGCGGCCCGCATCCCCGGCGTCCGACTGGTTGATAAGGACATTCAGATGCGCCCCACGAACGGCGGTGCCAAACTGCTCCGCCGCCACCCCCACATCGCTGATCACATAAGGTGAAACCCGTCCCATAAGATGTTTCGCCAGCGCCAGCCCCTCTTTCCCTTTTCGCATCACCTGAAGAGGAACCTCCATGGCGTGAAGGGCGGCATCCACGATCTTCTCCTTGCGGGAAGGATCGTCACGCTGGGTACGGTAGGCTTCCTGCAGGGCACGGAAGGCTTCCGCATCTTCCCGCACCAGACGGTGCGCCTCCCCGAGCAGGAGAAACACATCCCGCCGGTGTTGTTTCAACTCCTCGTGGTATTCACGGGTCTTCCTGGAACGTGCGGAGATCCCGAGAACCATATGGAGCAACGCGAATCCCTGCGCCAGACTGTAGGCGGAAACCGATCCCCCACCGGGAACCGGGGTATCCGCCGCCACATCCAGCAGAAAAGTGAGTTCCGGAGGGAAATGTTTGCGAATCCGGGCTTCCACCCTTTGAT
>JALUJC010000334.1 GCA_027053375.1 Caldifarciminota bacterium | reverse complement strand
CCACGTTCAGCGATGCGGGAATGCCTCTTCCGGGAATGGTGA
The DNA here is from genome assembly GCA_027053375.1 of Caldifarciminota bacterium. GTDB lineage: Bacteria > Hydrothermota > Hydrothermia > S141-80 > S141-80 > JALUJC01. The sequence continues at coordinate 1,981 of JALUJC010000334.1, read as the reverse complement.
CCACCGCATCCGCCAGACGGAGAATGGGCCGGCGAATACCGCGATGTTCGTCCCCCACCACGAGGATCAGGGGAAATCGGGGGATGTGCCGGGTGAGGGGTGATCCACCGGTTTCCAGGGCCCAGACCTTCCCGCCCTTCTGCTGAAAAGCACGCAGGGTTTCACGCAGGTTGGGTGTCCGGGCAATCTGGAGCTGGTGCAGTGCCCCCCGGGAGCGGTCCAGCACGGCCTGATTGAGGGGGGCCGTGTGACGGGTGGGCCAGAAAATCCCCGTTCCACCAAAAAACGCAAGGGTACGCGCCAGATTCCCAGCGTTTCCCGTGTCCTGTACGCCGTCCAGGGCCAGGGCGAACCCGGCATGTTTCAGAAGCGTGTTCTGGAGTTCTTCCGGGGTAACCAGCGGGATGGGGGAGATGCGCGTCAGTACGGATAGATGACGGACCGGCTGATCCGCCATCTGGCGGAGGCGTTCTTCAGGAACCCGGTGAATGGGAATACCCAGGGACCGCAGACGCACATAGAGATCCCGGGGAAGCCGATCCCCTTCCCGCACCCATACAGAAAGCACCGGCGTACCCGAGGACAGGGCTTCCCGCAGCGGACGGATCCCTGTCAGGAACGCACGCAAGATTCAGGAGGAGGCTGTGGGATCAATCAGAAACAGAACCTGGCCGTATTCCACAGGCTCACCGTTTTTCACCAGGATGTCCACCACCCGGCCATCCACATCGGACTCAATCTCGTTCATGACCTTCATGGCTTCCACAATGCAGAGAACCTGCCCTTTCTTAACCTCATCGCCCACCTCAACGAAAGGTGCTTCACCGGGCGCCGGTGCCCGGTAGAACGTTCCAACGATGGGAGAACGAATGGGGTGATAGGCGGGTTTTTCTTCTGCAGATTCATGAACCGGGGGCATGGAGGAAACAGACGTTTCTTTCTCCGGGGAGGTGGGAGGAACAGGAGACGCAGCCGGCGCAGAGGGTGCGGGATGACCACCCGTCACCACGACCGCCGGGGGTGTGCCGTTGTGGGGATGATTCCGGGTCAGACGGATTTTTCCTTCCTGGAAGGTGACCTCAATCTCATCGATTTCGTGATCTTTCAGGATCCGGGCCAGCTTTTCCAGGAAGGGCGTCAAAATATCCAGATGGAATTCGTCAAATTTCATGACCGTACCCGCTCAATGTAACGGTTGGTTCGGGTATCCACACGAACCACGTCTCCGACTTCAATGAACAGGGGGACGGTGATGGTGATCCCCGTTTCCAGTTTCGCCGGTTTGCTGCCTCCGGATGCCGTGTCCCCTTTGACGCCCGGTGGCGTTTCCACCACTTCCAGTTCCACAAAAGTGGGTGGTTCCACCCCCACTGGCTTCCCGTCCACGTAGAGAATGGTCACTTCGGTGCCTTCCTTGAGATAAGGAATGATGTCCGAGAGCTGTGTCTCGGTGAATTCCAGGTCTTCGTAGGTGGTGGTTTCGTAAAAGTGGTAGATGGCGCCGTCTTTGTAGGAATACTGGGCGGTTTTCCTCTCCAGGAAGACCTCTTCCACATTGTCGTAATCCCGAAGCGAGGTGTCCCGGACCTGGCCAGTTTCCAGATGTTTGAGTTTTACGGAAACCGTGGCGCCTCCGCGGCCTTTGTGGATGTGTTTGGCGTCCAGCACGAGGTACAGATCCCCGTTCCACCGGATCGCAGATCCCACACGAACATCCATTTTGTCCTCCTCTTCCCCTGTTTGCTCCGGAATTATACGCACCCCCCATCGCCCCGTCAAGGCACCGCGAGACGTGTCCCGTTACAATAAAAACACGCCCACCCGGGGTGGTGAGGGCACAGAGGAGTGGTGCAGGGGGATGCAGGTTGCGTATGAATCCTGTTTCCGAAGGCGGAGGGGAGATGCACAGAAAGATCCTGTGCCTTTTGATGGACTGATACGCGAGGTGTATACTTTCCACATCCAAACAGGAGACCAGGCA
>JALUJC010000333.1 GCA_027053375.1 Caldifarciminota bacterium | reverse complement strand
ACGTGGTGGGGATCCTCGACACCAGCCTGACGGTCAACGATCCGGTGGTGATGGTGGATGTGGATTTCAGCGGAAACAGCCCCCTCCTGACCCCCATCCTTACAGGCGACGCCATTTCCATCCTTCCCACCGCCTTTGGCATGCTCCCCACCATGGGATGGAGTCTCCTCGGGGATCTGTACAACAGCACGGGTCTTCTTCTGGACTGGGCCGATGACGTGGATTCCTTCCGTGTGGACACGGCAGATTTCACACCCCAGGAGGTCTTCGGCGTGGATTTCCTGGAACTTCCGGGGATCCCGCTGGACAGCATGGCCTATGCCATCGTCAACCTGAATGGTGGGACCCTGGCGCGGGTGGCCCTGGGCGTTCACTGGCAAACCGTTCCGGTTGCGGAACATCCTGCCCCCATCCGCACCTCCCTTCCCGAAATCCTGGGTGGGCGGGGCGGTCTTCGCTTTCTCACGCCTCTTCCTTCCCACACCAGGGTGGAAATCCTGAACGCCCTGGGGCGGAGAATCTATGCCCTGCGTGCACCGGTTCCCACCTGGATTCCGCTGCATCGGGGGGTGTACTGGGTCCGCCTGGTCTTTCCGGACGGTTCTCAACGAACATTGAAAAGGATTGTGTTTTAACAAGGAGGTTTGATGATGCGACGGTATGGCTGGATGGCCGGCCTGTTGGTCGCGGTGGTGTTCCTGGCAGGGTGCAGCAAACAACTGCCCACTGCCACACTGGAAAGCCGGGACGGGGTGGTGTTGATTGAACAGGCCCAGCCCGCACCTTATGTGAAGTTCCTTACCGAAGAGGAAATGTTCCAGGCCGGAATTCTTCCTGCGGATCTCCCGAAAGATCCTGCCCTGCTTCAGCGTGCCTTCCCCCGGGACGAACAGATCCAGGGGGCCATGACCTGTGATGAAGCACTTCAGATTCTGCAGGGGCTGGGGTTGATCTCCGTGCCTTCCAATGTCAGCACCTACTTCCAGTGTAAACTCTACTGGGGCAGCGGGTTCCCACCCTCCTATCTGGCCTTTGGGGGGGTGCTGGGCTATGCCCGTTCCTACCGTGCCACCCTGGGAGGAGCGGTTGGCATCTCCGCGGCAGCTCTGCCTTTCGGAAATGTGGACTCGGCACGGACCACCCTGATACTGGATGCCGGCTTCAAGTTCCGGAAGACCTACACCGGTCAGTTTGCCTTCGGGAACCGCGCCCAGGTGGCTTATGGCGCCGTGGCTTTCCTGCGTCTGCCCAATGAAGCCACCACCATCACGATTCAGGGCATGTACGAGTTCTATCTGGGCCAGGCCGGCGGTTACTTTAATGATCACCAGAGCCTGGACTTTCAGGTGACCAAAGGAAAGAACGGACAGATCCGGCTGATTCCGAGATCTGAGGCCCTGATTTCCCTGAATTGAATGGATGGCTGAAACGGTTCGGGCGGGGAGCGCGTGCGCTCCCCGCCCTTCTTCTGTTCCTCCTGTTTCAGGGACAGTGCCGCGTCCCATCTCCCACCGTTTATCCATTCCAGCGAACCCTGCCTGACGTGCCCATCGCAGCCACGCTGTACCAGAATACCGTGTGGGTGGTTCTGCGGAAGGGACAGGTGCTGCAGGTCTCTCCGGATACCTTTCAACTTCTGGGGACCCTCCCCGGACCGGTAACCCGTGCGGCTTTTCAGAAGGACACCCTGTACGGCATGACCGAACAGGGGACCCACCGCTTCCTCTGGCGCTGGTCCCGTTTCAGGCTGGACACCCTGTATCGTCCTCCGGATACCCTGGGTCCCGCCCTGGAAGATCTCCAGCCTGTGCCCGGTGGGGTGATGCTCCAGATGCTGGGGCAGCTTTTTCTCCTGAACGGGAACCGCTGGCAAACCCTCCCCTTCCAGGTGGACCACTTCCGTCTGCAGGTGCGTGGGCACCTCTGGGTTCTCTGGGGCTACCGGGGAGGTGTTCTCTGGCAGAGCACAAGCACCGACCGGGGACGTCACTGGAGCATTCCAGACACCCTCCTGCGGGGCATGGTTTTCTTCACGTTTCATGAGGGATTGAAAACCCATCTTCTGGGTGCCTTCGAGCCTGCGGTGGGAAGTCTTCCCATGGGTCTGGTGGCCCTCGCACCCGGGGATTCCGTGCGGCTTGTCCTGGAACCGGGGCGCGGGTACCCCCTTCGCTTTGTTTCCTGGAAGACCGACGATCTGTATGGGTTTGCCACAGCGCTGTGGACGGTTACCGGGTCTCCCGGATCTCTCCTGATCCGATGGTACCGGCTGACGCCCACTTTCCAGATCCTTCAGGAAACCACCCTGAACCGTGTCCCGGTACCGCTGTATGCCCGTATTTTCAGCGATACCCTGTGGCTTCTGAGTGGGGACAGCCTCCACCTGGCACTGCGTGCCTTCCCTATTCCTTCCGAACGCCCATAACACCGTAAAGATTTGAAAGTTCCCTCCCCCGGGTGTAGAATGATCCGGGATTTTCCCTGTCTGATACACGGATCAAGGAGGGCATCATGAGCAACGTTCCCGACGATCGGAAATACACACAGGATCACGAATGGGTCAAGGATCTGGGCAATGGACAGGTGGATGTGGGCATCACCGATTATGCCCAGGCCGAGCTTTCGGACATTGTGTATGTGGAACTTCCTCCGGTAGGGAAAGAGGTCCGAAAAGGGGATGTACTGGCCACCCTGGAGGCGGTCAAGACCGTGGCCGATGTGTACGCACCGGTGGATGGTGTGGTGGTTGAGGTGAACCGAAACCTGGAAAATGCACCGGAAACCATCAACAACGATCCTTATGGGGGTGGCTGGATTGTTCGTTTGAAAATTTCCGATCCCTCCCAGCTGGATTCCCTTCTGACACCAGAAGAGTACAGAAAACTCATTGGGGAGAACAACCCGGCCTGAAGGGTTTCGAGGTCCACCACCATGAGCTATCTTCCCCATACCGATGAGGACCGCAAGCGGATGCTGGAAGCGCTGGGGCTGTCCTCGATGGAAGACCTCTTCCAGCATATTCCGGCCTCTGTTCGTTTTCAGGGGGATCTCCCGCTACCGGATGGCCTGAGTGAACCGGAACTGGTGGCCGCCTTTGAGACGCTGGCCGCCCGAAATCAGACCCCCCTCCTGTTTGCCGGCGCCGGCGCATATGACGTGTACACACCGGCAGCCGTGGATGCCATTCTTTCTCGTCCCGAATACTTCACCGCCTACACCCCCTACCAGGCGGAAGTTTCCCAGGGAACCCTCCAGGTGCTCTATGAATTTCAGACGTTGATCGCCCGGTTGAGTGCCATGGAGGTGGCCCAGGGCTCCATGTACGACGGACCCACCGCCCTCGCTGAAGCGGTATTGATGGCCCTCCGCCTGCGTAAACACAGCCGTCGAATCCTGATCCCCGCCTCGCTCCATCCCCACTACCGCCGTGTGCTGGAAACGTACCTTTCGGGGCTTGAGGTGGACCTGGTGGAGGTTCCCTACCTTCCTTCCACCGGGCAGATGGATGATCTGCGCATCCGCGAACTCCTGAAAGAAGGCGCCGCGGCGGTGGTGGTCCAGACCCCCAACCTGTTCGGTGTTCTGGAAAATCCCTACACCTTCCATCGGGAGGTTCACCGTGCAGATGCCCTCTTGATCTCACTCTTTGATCCTGTTTCCGTGGCCATCACCGCGCCTCCCGGAGAATATGACGCCGACATCGCTGTTGCGGAAGGACAGAGTCTGGGCCTGCCCCTGGGGTACGGTGGTCCCTACCTGGGACTTTTCACCACAAGGAAAGCCTTTATCCGGCAGATGCCTGGAAGGCTTGCGGGTATGACCACCGATGTGGACGGCCGTCGCGGGTTTGTGATGGTGCTACAAACCCGGGAACAACACATCCGTCGGGAACGGGCCACGTCCAACATCTGTACGAACCAGCAGCTGATGGCGCTGGCAGCAACGGTCTATCTCAGCCTTCTGGGGCCTGAAGGTCTCCGGGAGATTGCGGAAATTTCGCACCGTCGTGCGGTCTATCTCCTGGAGGAGGTGGAAAAACGTGGACTGGGACGGCGCGTGTTTGAAGGACCGATCTTCCGGGAGTTTGTGGTAGAACTGGACGTCCCGGCACGCCAGGTCATTCAATACGGGATCTCTCATGGAATTTTCCCGGGCGTGGATCTGGGTCGCTGGGGATATCCGGAAAACTGGTTGCTTGTGGCCGTGACCGAGAAGCGAACCCCCGGGGATCTGGATCGCTGGCTCACCCTTCTTCAAAAAGCCCAGGAGGCCGCGTGACCCGACCCACCAGCATTGACGAGGTGCATCTGAACGAACACGTGGGACTGGTGGTGCTGCGCGATATTCGGGATCGTGCAGGTATGGGTTATGAACTTTTTCAGGTCTTCCGGGATGCCGGCATCACCCTCCTGCTGATTTCTCAAAGTCCCGGACGGAAAGGACATGCTGACCTTGCCGTGGTGGTACTGGAAAGTCATCTCCGCAAAATGGCGGATATCCAGGAATCTCTGGAGGAAAACGGTGTCAGGGGAGGTATGCAGATTCACTCCGATGTGGCGCTGATCAATTTTTATGGCAACAAAGAAGCTGCAGGAACGCCCGGCATTGCTGCCCAGATTTTTGAATGGTTTGCCCTTGCCGGGATCAATGTGGTGCTCACCGCAGCAACACCACAGGTGTTTTCCGCCGTCATTCGCCGGCACGCCGTGGATGATCTTCTTTCGGTTCTGGAAGACTATGCAGATCTTACGCCCATGGTGGGGGAGGTGTGAACATGAATCTGTCGGTTGCCATTCTGGCCGCAGGGCAATCCAAGCGGTTCCGAAGTCAGAAATCCAAGGTTCTGCATCACCTCTGTGGTAAACCGCTGCTCTTTTATCCTCTGAGAGCAGCACGTTCGCTGAAACCACAAAAAATCTATGTGATTGTGGGACCCAACGGTCAGGACATCCGCGACCAATTCCAGGCGGAAGATGTGGAGTTTGTTCTCCAGCCCGAGCCCCGGGGAACCGGTGATGCGGTGCGCCAGCTGGAGTCCCGTCTGGACGTATCCGGAACCCTGGTGGTCCTTCCCGGAGATGCCCCGCTGATCCGCCCGGAAACCCTGCAGGAACTGGTCCGTCTGCACCTTCAGAACCAGGGAATTGCCACGGTGCTGACCTCTGAAGTTCCCGATCCCACCGGTTACGGGCGCGTGGTGCGATCTCGCGAAAATCCGGAACGCCTCCTGATGATCGTGGAAGAAACCGACGCCTTTCCGGAAGAGCGAGAAATCCGGGAGGTCAACGCCGGGGTTTATGCTTTCCAGGCAGGTCCGCTCTTTCAGGCCCTCCGGGACCTTCGTCCGGACAACCAACAGCAGGAATACTACCTTCCTGATGTGCTGGAAATCCTTCAACGAAAAACGGGGAGGGTGTATGTCTATCAAACCCGCGACTGGGAAGAAATCCTGGGTGTTAACACCCGGGCGGAACTGGCCCAGGCCCACCGGGTGATGCACCGCCGCCTGATTCAGCGATGGCAACAGGTGGGGGTCACCTTTCTCCATCCGGAAAGTGTGTATCTGGAATACGACGTGGAACTGGCGCAGGACGTGCTGGTGTACCCCTTTACCGCACTGCTGGGAAACACCCAGGTGGGACAGGGTGCCGTGCTGGGTCCGGGGGTGGTGCTCCGGGACGCCCGTATTGCTCCATTCTCCCACGTAACCCAAGGGAACACCAAGGAGGATCCTCATGGAAAACATTCTTGAACTCAACACCGACAACTTTGATCGCACCCTGAATGAACTGAAAGGCAAATTGCTGATTGTGGATCTCTGGGCAGAATGGTGCATGCCCTGTAAAATGATTGAACCGCATCTCCACAAACTGGCCGAGACCTATCCCGAGCACGTGGTCATCGGTCGCCTGAATGTGGATGACCATCCCGAGATTGCTGCGCGGTATGGGGTCATGAGTATTCCCACGCTTCTGTTTATCAAGGACGGCAAAGAGATAGACCGGGTGATCGGGGCGGTTCCCTTCCATCACCTTCGCACAAAGGTGGAACAATGGATGTGAGGCGTTTCCCTGTCCCCCACATTGCACATCTCGCCAGGCTGGATCTATCGGAGGAAGAAATTCAGCGTTTTGAGAAACAATTCGCCAGCATCCTGAGCGCCTTTTCCGCACTCCGCGAACTGGATCTCACCGGCGTGGAACCTCTGTGGACCCCCGTACCCCATACCCTCCGGCTTGCCAAAGATCAACCGGACAGACCCTATGACCGCAACCAGATGCTGGAGGATGCGCCGGACGTATTCCAGTTCTACCTGCGGCTTCCCTCACCCCTCCGGTCCGTCCGGAAAAAACAGTAATCCATGCTGCATACTGCCACTCTGCTCCTCCCGGAAATCCGGGCCGCCATTCAGGAGCGCAACTGGAAAGGGTTGCGCCTTCTTCTGGAAACCCTCTGGCCTCAGGACATCCATGAGATCCTGGAGCAGTTAAGCCCGGCGGAAGGGGTGTTGCTGTTCCGGCTGCTACCCAAAGACGTGGCCGCCCATGTGTTTTCCGAACTGGAACCTGAACAGGCCGAACGGTTGCTGCGATCCTTTACCGACGAGGAAGCACGGACCGTGCTGGAGGAGATGGATCCTGACGACCGTACCGCCCTCCTGGACGAACTCCCCGCCAGTGTGGTTCGCAAGCTTCTGGGTCTGCTCCCCCCGGAGGATCGGCAGGAGGCCCTCCGTCTCCTGGCATACCCCGAGGACTCCTGCGGACGCCTCATGTCCCCGGAATTCGTGGAAGCCCACGAACACGAACGGGTGGGGCTTGTGCTGCACCGTGTCATTCAGAAAGCCCGGGAGCTTCCCGAAGAGGTGCTCCATGAAGTCTATGTGATTGACCGGACCAGTCA
>JALUJC010000332.1 GCA_027053375.1 Caldifarciminota bacterium | reverse complement strand
GGCCAACCAGGCCCGCATCCAGGCCGAACTGGCCCGAATCCGGGCACAGCTCAAGCAGCTGGAAGACGAGCTTCGCCGAACACAGAAATAAGCCTGTTCGGCTCTGTTCCGGCCCCGGGGCGGCACCACCGCCCCGGGGCCGGTGATTTTTCGACGTTTCCGCTCGGATCCCCTATCCTTGTCAACATGCAGAGCATTATGGTCAAAGGACGTCTGGAGGAGTATGCGCTCCATCCCTGGATTTTCCGACCGCGGGTGGTTCGCGGGGAAGCAGGCCCCGGGGAGGCGGTGCTGGTGTACACCCAGCGGGGGAAGTTTGTGGGGTCTGCGTTCTATCATCCCACCGCCCATATCGCGCTGCGGCTTTATGCCCGTGAACCCCAGCCCTTTGATTATCTTTATCTGAAAGAGCGGTTGTGGGCAGCGGATCAGTATCGTCATGCTTTGTTTCCGGGGGAGGAGGTGTACCGGATGGTGTTCAGTGAGGCCGACGACCTGCCGGGTCTGATTGTGGACCGCTACGGGGAGGGGCTGAGCATCCAGATCAACAGCCTGGCCTTTGAAGTGCGACGCGAAGAACTGGCAGACGCCCTGGAGGATCTCTTTGCCCCTGCCTGGATCTTTGAGCGATCGGAAAGTCCTGCCCGAAAGAAAGAGGGGTTGTCTCCCGTAGAAACCGTATTGCGCGGAACGCTGCCGGAAACCCACACCATTGTCCTGGGAGGATTGCGGTTCAGGATGCCGCTTCACGCTCCTCAGAAAACCGGTTTCTTTCTGGACCAGCGTCTGAATTACCAGACCATTGCCCGGCTGGCGGAAAAACGCCGGGTGCTGGATGTGTTCAGCTATGTGGGAGGATTCACGCTGCACGCCCTGTCCGGTGGGGCGCGGGAGGTGTATGCAGTGGATCAGTCCCGCAATGCGCTGGACCTGCTGATGGAAAACGTGAAGGAGAATCGCCTGGAACCGTCCCGGGTCATCCCTTTCGTGGGGGATGCTTTTGATGTATTAAAGCAGTTGCAATTCACCCGCGAGACCTTTGACCTGATCGTACTGGATCCACCTTCCTTTGCCCGGGAGAAAAAAGTGGTGCGAAGGGCATTAAAAGGGTATGACGAACTGCACCGTCTGGTCATGTCATTGCTTGCCCCCCACGGTTTGCTGGCCACCTTCAGCTGCAGCCATCCCCTTTCCTGGGAGGACCTTCTGGGAAGTCTGGAGCGTGCTGCGCGCAAAACAGGCCGTCGCTTTCGGATCCGGGGACGATTTGTGCAGAGCCCGGACCACCCCATCCTTCTGGGGTTCCCACCCAGCGAATATCTGCGGGGATGGCTGGTGGAAGCGCTGGACTGAGTCAGGCCTGCGAGGAGGGTCCGCCCCTGGACGCGTCGTCCCGGATGTTTTCCGTGATCTCCGCTTCCACTTCGTTTACGGTTTTCCGGAACTCACGAAGGGCTTTTCCCAGTCCCCGCGCCAGTTCGGGCAATTTCTTGGGCCCAAACAGCAGCAACGCCAGGAAAAAGATGAGTAAAACTTCGGGCATGCCCAGATTCACGGCTTTCCTCCTTATCCCGGGGGCCAGCTCAGAGGCCGCCCGCCCAGAATGTGGATGTGCAGGTGAAACACCGACTGGCCGGCCAGAGGGCCGTGGTTGATCACCAGGCGGTATCCTTTCTTTTCCAGGTCCAGGGATCGTGCAACTTCCGCCGCTTTCTGCAGGAGGTGTGCGGCAAGCCCGGGATCTTCCAGCCGGGCCACACTCTCAACGTGCGTTCTGGGGATCAGAAGCACATGAACCGGTGCCTGCGGGTTGATGTCCCGAAAGGCCACCACCCGATCATCCTCATACACCTTCTCCGCGGGGACCTCTCCCGCCGCTATCCGGCAGAAAATGCAGTCCATGAACACCTCCCGTCGTACCTATCAGTATAGATGAGTCCCCCGGGCCTGTCAATCCCCGGTGTACCGTTACGATAGAACCTGACCCACCTGAGAGGGTGAGGGGTTATGCGGAGGAGAACAGGAAAGTCCTAGATG
>JALUJC010000331.1 GCA_027053375.1 Caldifarciminota bacterium | reverse complement strand
CCGCGTAAACCCGGGAAGCCGTGCCAGCTGTTCATTCACCCGGGGATTGTGCTTCATGGTACAGGAACCGAGAGGATAGATGTCCAGGTCCAGATGGTAGTTTGCCCGGGACAACCGGACAAAATGCCTCACCACCTCCGGTTCAGAAAGTTCGGGAAGATCCAGGGGAAGATGGCGCTGCAACGCCGTGGGAATCTGCCGGGGCAACTCCGGATCCCCGGGATGTGTAAAGGAAAAACTCCGCCGCCCCGGACGTGAAAGTTCGGTGATCAGCGGTTCAAAAGGTTCAGGGGTTTTCATGGAGCCGCAGCCTCCGTGGTTCGTTTGTAGATGGAAATCTCCACGCTGTCCCGATCCCATCCAGAGGCGAAAGACAGCAGAAGCTTTTCACGCACAAGACCTTTGCGGGTCAGGAAACGCGCAAGATTGGAAGCACGCCGGGCCGCAAGATCATACCCGAGGTCCCGACCGGTGCGACGAAAGGCAGGGATGAAGATCTCCACCCGATCCACTCCGGTGGTGTCCGCAAGCACCTGGAACAGTCCCTGGAGCACCTGCTCCGTGCCCTTCGCCAGTTTCGGGGAATGGCGTTGAAAGATATCGTTGATCCCGAAGCGCAGGGTGTGCACCGGACGGGCGTTTTGCTCCTCACGCGCCAGGACCTTTTCTGTGGACTCGGGGAGCCGGGGGGTGGTGGGTCGGGCTTTCAGACCACCCAGTTCCCGACGGATCTGGTCCATGAGCTTCAGGTTGTCCTGCTGAAGATCGCGATAAGCCGCCTGGAGCGGTTGCCACATCTCCACATAAGCATACACCCCACCGGCAGCCATCACCACAGAAAGCAGAAAGAAGAACAGCCCCCAGGATCTCATGTCCCCTGCCCGTCCTTGCGGAGTTCCCGCACCCGTTGAATCAACGCCTCGGGGGTGAGGGGACCCAGCTGTTCCTCATCCACCAGCGCAGCCGGCGCGCGATCGCACAGACCAATGCATTCCACGGTGCGGAAGGAAAGCGCACCATCCGGGGTCACCTGGTCTTCCTCCACCCCCAGTTCCTCTCGCAGAGCGTCCACCAGTGCCTGCGCACCATTCAGAAGGCAGGAGAGATTGGTACACACGTACACCCGGTGCCGTCCTTTGAACTCAAAATCAATAAAGTGATAAAAGCTTCCGACTTCCTTGAGAATTCCCCGGGGAATTCCCAGCACCCGCTCCATCACGTCCAGGCTTTCCGGCGTGACATATCCAAAGGTTTCCTGTGCGGCAAGCAGTGAAGGCAGGATGGCGGTCCGTCCCCCTGGAAAGGTCTTCCGGATGGCTTCCACCCTTTCCTCAAAGGCTTTCATATCCACAGTTTCCGTGGGCTGTTTCATCGATCCACCTCCCCGAATACGGGATCAATGCTGCCCACAATGGCCACAAGATCTGCAATCAGATGGCCGGGCAGGATGTGTTCAAGCACCTGAAGGTTGATGAAAGACGGCGGACGCACCCGCAAACGCCAGGGGTTCGCCGATCCATCGCTCACGATGTAGTAGCCCAGTTCTCCCTTGGGCCCCTCCACGGCGGCATACACCTCCCCTTCCGGAGGGAGGAACCCTTCGGTCACCAGTTTGAAGTGATGGATCAGTTCCTCCATCCCGGTATACACCCGGGACTTGGGTGGGGGAACAATCTTGAAATCTTCCAGCAGCACCGGACCTCCGGGCAGCTGGTCCAGGGCCTGCTCAATAATCCTCACCGATTGATGCATCTCCTCCATCCGCACCAGATACCGATCATACACATCGCCCCGCTCTCCCACCGGAACATCAAAGGAAAACTCCCCATAGACCAGGTAGGGATCATCCTTCCGCAGATCGCGACCCACGCCCGAGGCGCGCAGGACAGGTCCCGTTACCCCCAGGCTGATGGCATCTTCCGGACGAAGAATGCCCACGTCCCGGGTCCGGGCCACAAAGATGTCGTTTTTGGTTAGCAGCGCGTGCCACTCCCGAAGTTCCTTCTTGAAGTTCTCCAGAAAAGCACGAAGCGAATCCGTCCAGCCCCGGGGGAGATCGGCCATGAGCCCCCCGATCCGCATATAGGCGTTGTTCATGCGCTGCCCGGAGACCTCTTCCAGAAGCTCCAGAATCTTTTCCCGTTCGCGGAAGGTATAGAAGAAGGGCGTCATGGCGCCCAGATCCAGGGTGTGCGTGCCCAGCCAGACCAGATGGGAGGTGATCCTGGAAAGTTCCGCGAGGATCACCCGGAGATACTGGGCGCGGGGCGGGGCTTCCACCCCCAGGAGTTTTTCCACAGCCAGCACATACCCCAGATTATTGGAAAGAGGCGCCAGATAATCCATCCGATCCGTCCAGGGGAGGAAACGGTAATAGGACCGGTGCTCTGCGATTTTTTCGGTTCCGCGATGAAGATAGCCAATAATGACCTCCGCCTTCTGAATCACCTCCCCATCCAGCCATACCCGGATGCGCATCACCCCGTGGGTGGCGGGGTGTTGAGGTCCCATGTTGAGTTCCAGGACCTCGGTCTGCAGACCCGTTTTCTCTCGAAAGGTGACCTCAAACATGGGTTTGCTCCTTATCGGGGTTCAGGAAGGGGAACCCGTTTGCGAAGCGGATAATCCTTCCGCAGGGGATGTCCTTCAAAACCTTCCCACAGCAGGATCCGCTTCAGTTCAGGATGTCCCTCAAAGCGAATGCCAAAAAGGTCATAAACCTCCCGTTCCAGCCACCGGGCAGCCAGATAGAGATCAGACACCGAAGGAACGGTGGGGTCGCTCTCCGGAACAGGGACGTGAAGGCGCAGTTTGCGAATATGGAACACAGATCCCACCCAGTACACCACTTCAAAGCGGGGGGTCCGCCGGTCCAGCCAGTCCACCGCCGTGAGATCAATCAGGAAATCCATCCCCTGCTCGGTTTTCAGAAACTGGAGCACGCTCCGGATCCGCTCCCGGGGCACCTCCACGTTCCATTCACCGCGAAAACGGGACCGGAGGACCACATCATCCGGGAACCGTTCCTGCAACGCCTGCAGCAGCGCTTCCATCAGAAAATCCTCCCGGACTGTTGAATTTTTTCCTGCAGTTTCTGGATGGCATAGATCAGGGCTTCCGGACGTGGGGGACAGCCGGGGACATAGATGTCCACAGGGATGATCTGGTCCACCCCCTGCAAAACCGCATAGGAGTTGTACGGCCCGCCCACGGAGGAGCAACTTCCCATGGCGATCACCCATTTCGGTTCAGGCATCTGTTCATACAACCGCCGAACCACAGGCGCCATCTTCATGGTGACCGTTCCGGAAACGATCATCAGATCGGCCTGTCTCGGGCTTGCCCGGAACACCTCCGCCCCAAAGCGTGCGAGGTCGTGGCGTGGGTCGGTGGAAGCCATCATCTCAATGGCACAGCAGGCAAGTCCGAAGGTCAGGGGCCACAACGAGTTTTTGCGAGCCCAGCCAGCCACCTGTTCCACCGTGGTAAAAAGAATGCTCTGGCGCAGTGTGCGCTCCAGGGCACCCTCTTCACGCCGTGAGAGACGAATCTCTTCTACTGCCATTGGAGACCTCCCCGCCGCCAGAAATAGACATACGCCGCAAGCAACATCCCCACGAACAGCCCGATCTCCACCACACCCACCACGCCCAGTTCTTTCACACGCAATGCCCAGGGATACAGAAAGGCAATCTCCACGTCAAAGATCAGAAAGAGCAGGGCCACCAGATAGAAGCGTATGGGGAAGCGGACATGTGCATCCTGTCTCGGAATCACCCCGGATTCATAGACCTCAAGCTTGGCACGATCGGTCGGCTTTCCGCGGGGAGACAAAATGCGTGAAGCGACCACCGCCGCTCCCGCAAACAACACAGCCGCCAGAAAAGTAAGTCCCACACCAGCGAAGGATTCCAACCTCAGGCTCCCTGTTTTCCTGGAATCACACGTTTTCACCATTATACAACGCCCCTCCGGAACCATCAAACCACAGGGTTTGTGCCAGGAGATGTGACCCAACTGAAACAGAAGCGCCCCTACCGGATTTGCCGCATGTGTCGTACCGTTCGGGTGATTGTTCGGAAATACCGGGAGGAAGGAGCGCCGAACGTGCACGTATGATTCCCGCAGGATGGCCCGTACGGGCCTCATCATCCCGATGTCAGAAATGTTTTCGCAGCGGATGGATCGGTTCAACAGGGGTTGACAGAAACTGCCCTGTAACGTATATGAATCACAAACACACCTGATCCACGCAGGAGGGTTGCCATGATCCATCTGCTTCTTTTTTTTCTTGCCCTCTCCCCCGAAGTGCAATCCATCCAGCACCGGATCCAGGCTTACACCTATGCACCCCAGCCCACACCCGGTAAAGCAGTACACGCACGCATCATCCTGGAGGTCGGTGACCTCTACCGCGACACCCTCCTCATGGTACGCACGGCCAGAGGCCTCCTCCAGATCTTCCGCCATGACAGCCTGCTGCTCCAACAAAAAAACGACACGCTCTCGCTGATGGGCTCCATCTTCCGGCTTCCTGACCAGGCAAACATGGACGCGTCTTTCTGGAATAACGCACAGCTCCGGAAAGAAGGAAACCTGGACCTGCTGGAAGGATCCCTCGCCAGCATGAAGTTGAAGATATGGGTGGACAGCTCAGGTAAAATCACAAAACAGGAAATCCACTCCGCTGGGCGCGTGGTCAGAGAAGCCTGGCTCTATTCTCCACAAACAGGCTTCCTCCACGAAATCCAGATCCGTGGAAGTCAGGGCCCAGTTATGCGGATCCACTATACCTGGGAGGATTGAGATGAAAAGATCTTCTCTCTCCGTTCTGGTCACGCTGCTGGTCGGTGGTTTGTTGATCATACCCGCGTGTTTCAATCCCTGTGAGTGGATGGACGCCTCCACCTTTGATGTGCGTGGCGTGGAATGGGTCGGGAACAAAGTTGGGGTGCTGGGGTTGTTCACGCGAAAAGAGGTGTGCTCACGGGGAGGTTCACCGGGAAACCCGGGATGGATCGCAGGACGAAGAACATATTACTCCCGCGATGTGATGTTCTTTGTGGACCCTTCCACCATCCATCAGGACTCTCAGAGCGGATGGTGGATCGTTGAAGCCGACAGCGTCTGGGTCATCCATCAGGAACCACGCATCGGCGGTGGAGACCTCTGGAATGATCCCCTCGGAAGAGGCTGGTGGCTCGGCGGAAAATTGTATGACCACGAGTTTAACCAGGTGCTGGATTCGTTACCCTGCAATTATCACACTTATCCAGTTGGAGACACGCTGTATTACGAATGTTTCACAGGATCCACGGGAACGCAGGACACGTTGAAAATGCGAGACCTAAACACAGGTAAAGACAGTGCTTTGTTTACGTTCCCATGGATCGAGCTATTTGCAGTTTCACCGAGCCATCAGGTGTATTTCATTGATGGAACCCGTGATATTTGGGAATACCGCCTCCTCCGCTGGGAGGGTGGGGACAGTTTCACCGTCGTGGACAGCCCCGTCATCAGCTTCGGCTTTAAAAATGATACGCTGGTGGTCGCTGATGCCCCCGGCTTCGTGAAATGGGTTAACCTTACCCCCGTCGATACCCTCGTCCCCCACGGAACCCTCTGCGGAGGAGGAATCTGGAAATGGCACGGCGATGAAACCGTCGGAGGATGTTGTATCTGTGTGCCTGATCAAGGAGGGATGCTGTGCGGCATTATTCCCTGCGAACGGCTTGGGGATGGCTCCGTCCCCTGACAATTCTCCTGGTATGGGCATCCTTTGCTCAGGGGGAACCGTATCACCCCTATCCCATAGTTTTCGTACACGGACTCAATGGAGGAGCACACCACTGGGGGGTTCTCGTTCCGTGTGATTACGATCCGGACGGCCGAAGGCGAGGCAACGACGCAACACGGGCCAAATTCAGCTGCGCGATGGCAAATCACATGATCGGCCCCTTCCTGAACCTCATGGAGCCGTATTTCCAGCCAATCCAAGTGGGTGTGGCTCGAGACACCCTTACCTACCTCGCCGCCATCTCCCTTGACGATCCCGCCGGCTCCATCGATCCGGGACCCTATGTGTCGGGCGATACAATGGTTTACGTGAAAGCAAAAATCCTGCCCAACGGTGACACCCTGAAAGACACCGTGCGTGCGATCCTTCGCGACAAAGGCGCGGCCTTTGAACTTCGCAACTTTATCAAAAGGGTCCTCTACACTTACTACGGTTACACCTGGAACCTTAACCCCAACGCCAGAGTCGTCCTCGTCGCACATTCCATGGGCGGAACCGTAATCGCCGAAGCCCTCCGGCAGGAACCAGCATTGAAACATCACATCCACAAAGTCATCACTCTCGGCGCGCCCCTCAAAGGTTCTTATGCTCTCACCACCTTCCACCGCCGCGTCCGCATTCCCCTCACCCTCACCCTCCAGCCCCTTTTCGTCTTCCTGGGCAGCATCGGCAACCGCGTGATGTTCCCCAATATGAAAGTCATCTCTCCAGATGATGCCTTCTGGGCCAATGTGCTCTCCACTTTCAGCGCCTGCGCCGGTTATCTCACCTGCGGTGACGCCACCGCCTGCGTGATGAACCTCATCCACGTGCTTTTCCCCACCTTTATCACCAACATCCCCGGTGTCAACCTCCCACCGAACGCCTTCGTCTTCTACGGCCTTTTCTACGCCTTCCTCCAATGGGGCTTCATGGAGGATGTGGTCTCCGCCATCACCGGATGTGCCCTGGAAGCCGATCACGATATGACCCCCGGCAATCCCCCTGTCAACCGGTGGGAAGATCCAGGCATCCCCTGGGATCACCATCTGGGCTATCATTCCTGAGACTCCAACGTGCCTTCCAAAATGCTTTTCTGGCCGGACCACACCCCGGTGCGGTGGCGACCGGTACGGAACACCGTACGAGAGCTGAACAC
>JALUJC010000330.1 GCA_027053375.1 Caldifarciminota bacterium | reverse complement strand
AAAACGTGCTTCCTCACGCGCGATCTCTTCAAAACGCCTCCGTCTCGGATGATATTGAACGCTTCCTTCCTGTCGCAGCAGGAAGGTGCTCCGGCTAACAAAAAAACGGTTCAGCTCCTGAAGCATCTGTGTTCGTTTCGCCTGCACCTGTTCCGCACGATGCTCCAGCATTCGCCGAACCGCCCGCTCCTCTGGAGTATCCCGACGTCCAGCACGAAGCAGGCGATTCCGCTCCCGCAGTGCACGCCGATAGGTTGTCAACGCATCCAGATACGTGGCATCCAGAAGGGCAAACATCCGATCAAACCACCTTCGGCGTACAGGTTGTCCACCCAGCACCAGATCCATCAAGCGTGGTTCATACACCAGCACAGGAAACACCCAGAAAAGGCGTAGATAGGCCTCCACCCGCTTTCCATCCAGACGCGCGTCTTTGCTTTCTCTGGTATAGCGTATCTGCAGGCGATGTTCCCCACCCGGCCCCCGGATCTCCGCACCCAGGAGAAACCCCTCCGCTCCCCAGTGGACCAGATGCACATCAGCCACCCCACGAAAGGAACGGGGATAGGCACAATATGCAATGGCCTCCAGGAGGTTCGTTTTCCCCGATCCATTGGGACCCCACAGGAGGTTTACCCCAGGATGCAGGGGTAGTTCCGCCCGGGTGTAATTCCGAAAATTCCGCACCCGGAACGTGATCAGATTCATAGAGGTAGCATAAGGTTTCGTGCCCGTATGGTCAAGGTTTTTCCCGTATTCATCAGCCTTTGCCCCACCTCCTCCAGCACCCGTTCCAGCAGATGTGCCACCGGGTCGGTGCCCCGAAGATGCAAATAGGGGAGATCTTCGGGAGGGAACTCCGCTGTGGCCTTCATCCGTACATAGACTTCCATATCCGCATCGGAAGGGTCGCCACGCCGTCTTGCAAGACGAGCCCGCACCACATCATCCGGTGCTTCGCAATAGAGTCCCAGCAGGGGAACACCGGCTTTCCGTGCGATCTCTACAAAGGGCCTGCGATAGATCCTCTTTGTCAGTGTAGCATCCACAAGCACCACATGCTCTTCCTGTAAAAGACGCTCGGTTTGATGCTCAATCCATCGAAAAACACGGGCACTGAAATCTGGTGTATAATAAGAAAGCGGCAGGGGTGTCGTGGGCGACACCCCTGCCATCCATTTTCTCACACGATCCGACTCCAGCCTTACGGACTGAACCGCCCTGTGAATCGCCCGTGCCAGCGTGCTTTTCCCCACACCCGGAAGTCCCATAACCAGAAGCAACATACCCGCAGGATACACGCTTCCTCACGGATCTTCAACCCAATATCTTGGGTGATATTTTGCATAATCCCCAACATCATGGGAGAACCACCACTTTTCGGGTCACCGTACGGGTTCCCTCTCTCCAGCGAACCAGGAAAAGACCTGTTCGTGGAAGGCGAAGGGTGACCGTACGCATCGGTGCCAGCGCAACCTGACGGATTCTTCGTCCACTACGATCGTAGATTTCCAGGGTTACCCTTGCGGAGCCCGGATTCAACAACCGGAGGTTTCCCCGCACCACCGTGGGGAACTGGAGGCGTGTGTCTCTCCGCAGTCCTGCCACGGCCTGTATACCGCGCTGCCCCGGCCAGAAAGGTGTTCCCAGATTTCCCGTACGGGAAAGATCATGCCGGCGCATGCTCCAGATGGCAGATTCCGGCAGTGCAAGCACCGTGATTTCCCGACCCTGCACCACCATCAGCATACTCTTTCCGTCCGGCAGAGGCATGGCCACAGGTTCCACCAGGGGAGGCTGATCCATCAGGAGTGGGAATGCGGGAAGGTGTACGCCCATCAGCCGCCGATCCCGAACCGGCAACCACGCACCATATTCAAATCCCACACCACTCCATCGGACACGAAGGAAGGCCGACCCCGCACCCACACCACGGATCGTTCCCAGAACAGGATCCAGTTCCAGCAGCGTATCCCGTGTAGCAAGCAGGAGACCTGGATGAGAAATGGGACCTTCAGGGATCCACACAAACGGACGCGTCAGGATCTGCCCAGGAAGGGGAATTTCCCGGATCACCTGTGCACGATCACCTTCCATGACCACCAGCACCAGGGAAGAATCGGTCACACCCACCAGTGCGTCCTCCCCTGGATGCAACGGATCAAAAGATCCAGCAAACCAAAGGTTCAGTTCCAGGGAATCTTCGCTTCTGAATGGGAAGACCCCGGTTGAAGGATGGTACCCCCGGAGACCGTTCTGTGTACTCCACACCAGCATGGGGGATTGCTCTGTATTTACCAGCACCGGCACCCCCTGCACAACACCTGCAGAACCCAGCGTATCCAGCTGTCCATAGGTATCCCGAAGCAGCCATCCATCCGGCGTCCAGGCATACAGTTCCGCCCATCCATTTCCATCCAGATCTGCAGCCATCAAACGCGTGTTTCCTGGAAGGGGTGTCTCATACCGGACCATTCCTTTGATGTCCCAGCGAACCCGAATCACCTGCCGGGGCAAACGCCAGTACATCCAGATCACGCCCGGATCTGACCCACGAACCACGACGGGTGGACCCAGGGGCTCCGTCCCCAGGTCAAGATGGCCCCGAATAGGTACCCCCTCCAGCGTCCATGCGGTAAGGATTGCATCCCGATCCACCACGAGAATGGCAGGTTCCCCGACAGGAGATGTGGGAAGGGGAACAGGCGCCATGATGGGCGCATTGGGAAGGGAAATCTTTTTCTGGATCGGTGGGCCCGGTGTGACTGCGACAGGCTCGCTGTACGCCACCACCACATGACTGCTGTCCAGAGCATGAAAACGCAGGGTATCCGGATGGGTAAGGGGCAAATCAAACCAGCGTGAGCCCTCAATGGGATAGGGGGTCAGCAACGTCCATTGCCCATTGTGACGCGCATGGACAATCACACCCCGTACCGTATCCTGTGAATAGGGGAGGTAAAACCTCACCCCTCCTGGAATGCTCACCACATCCGGTGTGGCCAGGGGGCCATGACGGGTGGGGAGATAGAGCACCCTTTCCCAGAACAGGTCTCCTCCCGTCACCCGCACCGTCACTTTCCTGGGTTGAGAAGCCTGTTGTTCCAGAGCGAAATCCGGAGAGAGCCACTGAATGCGAAGAAGACCAGGCTGAATCCACCGGGTCCAGATGGAATCCGCCGGGACCACCTCAACTTTAAGCGCTGTGTCGCCTCCCTGAACGTCCAGATGCAGATATCCGGTATCCCCCTGCATCCCCGCGAACAACAGGCGGATATCGGGATCGAGCACCGCCGGCTGCAGGATCAACCGTGCCATCTGTCCATTCAGAACCAGTTGAATCTGTTCGGTGGTGTCAGGATTCCATCCTGCAGCACGAAAATGCAACACCACAGTGTCTCCGGGTATCACATCCCGGCGGATGGTTTCTGGACGCCAGGGTCCGGAACCCGAGATTTTCCCGTGGATCGAATCCGGTCCAAACAATGGATGAACCCGGATCCTCACTGCGAGTTCTACAGAGGTGTCGACGCGCGTGAACGCATAATCCATCAGCCGAAGGGGTTTGATCTCATCCAGTACCACGTGTTTCATCTGTACGGGATGCCCGCGATCCCATACGCTCACCCACAGGGTGTCCCCCCCGGACAGTCCCGGGTTAAAGCGGAACGTCAGGGAGGTCTGGTACGTCCGCATGCGGATCAACTCCCCGGTGGCGGGTCGCCAGAGGACCACGCGATAGACATCCTTCGGGGGATCCGACAGGGCGATGTGGACCTGGATGGGATCTCCGGGATCCACCTGAACCTCCATGTCCATGGGGCGAAGGGTATCCACCCAGAGAGGAAGGGTGGGGTCCCCGAGAATGCTGTAGGAAAGGTACTGATAGCGAACCACTGAATTGTACTGGCTGTACGGCAACAGAGGTTCCAGTCCGGCCATGGCGAGATCCCCGAAACGCAGGGTGGAATCCGAGAGTGCGCGCTGCATCATCCAGCGTACAGCAAACTTTGAGATATCCGGAAAATTAAGACGCTGCGCGCCAAACAACACCACGGGTCCCCCGGGCCTGCGAAGCATGCCCGCATAAAAACCTTCCAGATCTACAGCCGCTGCATCACAGGTCACGGGCACCATCCAGAAGGGTGGCGCATGATCCACATCCGGACCCGTGTACCCACTCCACTCAATCCACGGCGCATAGTTGATTGCCACTTTACTTTCAAATCCATGCTGAACCGTCACCAGGCCCCGTATGCCGGTCTGCAGATAGGCTGAGAGTTCTTCCCGGGTGTTGGTATGCTCTTCGCTTTCCAGCATCCAGGCAGGTGCCATTCTTGGATAGATCACCCCCAGGGCGTAATGGGCATACAGCGCACCACTCAGATAGGGAGAAAGCTTGCTGGCCAGGACCAGAAGGGTCGGGGTCAGCTGGGGGTGGGTCAACCAGGTCCGTACTTTTTCCACATAGTTCATAAATTCCTGTCGTGTGGAAAGGGGAAGACGGCCCACAATCACATCCGGCTGAAGATCCACCGAATCCGCAAGTTCCCCGCCGAGTCCGTCTCCGTTCCGATCCCACAGCCCATCAAGGAACATATAGCCAAACTCGGTAGGGAAGGTCTCATAAAAGGGATCCGAAGGGAACACCCCGGGTACCCGACTCCATCCAAGAGGAATGGCATCCGGTCCTCCCACCAGCAGAACATGATACCGACCAAACCGCTGCCAGAGTTGCTGAAGAAGCAGACGTATCCGATAGAATCGATCTCCGCCGAACAGATGCTGATCCACCCACTCCAGGGTGTAGATCGCCGGGACTTCTCCACTGAGCAACCGCAAACGCGCGTACTGAAGGGCTTCCTCAAGGAGGCTGTCCTCCACCACCATCACCAGGGTGGGGCCCTCCACAAAGGCCTCGGGTCTCCTGTTCACAGGAATCTCCGTGTAGGTTCGGTGTTCTTCCATCCTCTCATGCAGGACCGCTGGCGGCGTTCGGGTGCCTGGATGACCTTCCCAGATCAGCCGCACACGTGTATAACGGACCTCGCCATGCTGCAGCCACACGGAGACCAGCAGGGTATCCCCATGCTGGATCCATGAGACCGGTTGTTCAGGTTTCCAGGGCGAAACCACGTCACGCCCCGGTGCGAAGAATGGGGTGGGACCGTTCGTGCTCACCGAATCGAGCGGCACCATCCACACACGCTCCACCTCTACATTCTGGACCACAAAACGACCGCTCCAGAATGGAAACGCGGGGAGATCCGAAAGAACGGTATCTCCACCCACGCCCATATTCACGCTTAGTATCAAGGGTATCATCCACATCATGGCTCCCCCTCCCTGTTCGTTTTGCGTTGGTTTCACCTCCCACTGTGCAACCCCGTTGCCACATAAACCACGCGTGAAATCCCGCTTTTCTTTTCTGTATATGCACCACATTGGTGCATTTGACAACCCACGGAGCACAAGTATTGTGCACTACAGAGAAATCGCCCTTTGCCTTGAATCTTTCAGGGTCGCCCCATATAATTCACCAGAACCATGGACCCAATGCACATGGAAGGAGCAAGGGGATGAGCGAACGCCGACGGAGAACGCTGGGTTTTCTTGCGGTCACTTTCTTCACAGCTTTTCTTTATTTTATCACCACTGCACCCACCGTGGTTTTCTGGGATGTCGGGGAATTTCTTGCATCCTCTCACACGCTTGCCGTACCTCATCCACCGGGAACACCCCTGTACGTTATCCTGGGCCGGCTGATGGTGATCCTTCCCCTCCCGCTGGCTCCCCTGTATACGTTGCTGACCGGCGTTCATCCCATTAATTCGGTGCTGAAAATCACCCTGATCTCCCTGTTTTCCGGCGCATTTTCCGCAGGGTTGCTCTATTTGATTGCCCTGGACGTGATGGATCGGTGGAGCGGGATGGAACACCTCCCCTGGCATGTACGGCACCTTTCGGCCGCTTTCGGTGCCCTGATCGGGATGCTGGCGCGTACGGTATGGATGAACTCCATTGAGGCCGAAACGTACACCCCCACCTTTTTCACTGTGGTCCTTGCCACCTGGCTCGGTTTCCGCTACTGGGAACACAAAGACGGGCCCCGGGGGCTGGCCTATCTGATCCTGATCCCTTATATCTTCTTGCTCTCCTCAGGGATCCATCTCTCGGTGCTTCCTTTTCTTCCCGCCTTTCTGGTCCTGCTCTTCCTGGTTCAGAAAGATCTGCTCCGATCCCTGGATTTCATCGCGGTGGTGGGACTCGGACTTGCATTTCTCACCTCCATGCTCCTCCCCTACCATGCGACAACCCTCACCTATATCGTTCACGTTGCCTCACTGGCCGCGCTGTTCAGCCTTCTACCTCTTCGCCGTGATGATCCATGGGGACATCCCTGGACCTACGTCATGGCGGCAGGCGCTATGCTGACTCTGCTGGGCCGACACAACGTTCTGGCCACCCTCGGTGGGTACACCCTGGTCCTTGCGGGGTATTATGTGGTCACACGTTTCTGGAAGGACTGGAAAGGCCTTGCCTTCCTTCTGATTCTTGCTGGATTCCTTCCCCAGTTTTTCCTGATCGCCCGTGCCCATTACCTCCATTTCCACCCCAACGCAACGCGGATTAATGAAGCCGATCCCTGGACATGGACGGCCTTCATGGATGTGCTGACACGAAAACAGTATGGCCCGACCGAATTCTTCCCCCGCCGGATTTCTGTGGTGGACCAGTTCCGTGTACTGGGACTGTATCTCTCCTGGCAATACGCAGGACTGCTCCTGGCGCCCTTCCTCATTCTCGCCATTTACGGGGTGCTTGAAGCCTACTATCGGGACCGAAAAGGGTTCTGGTATGTCTTCAGCCTGCTTCTGATTGCATCGGTCGGCATGCTTTTCCTTCTGAACCTTAAGGACTCTCCCACCCAGCCTGT
>JALUJC010000329.1 GCA_027053375.1 Caldifarciminota bacterium | reverse complement strand
AGATTCACCATCCGGGGTCAGAAGATAGATCCCCACCCAGTGATAGACAGAGCGGAGTTTGCGAATCCCATCAATCGCTTCCCGGAGCAGGACCTCACGAGACCTCTTCTCCTCCGCTACCTTCTGAAGCCGGTCGCAGAGGCGCTGCACGTCCACTCTCATGAGCCACCTTCCCGGTTTTGATACCATTTCTCATAGAATCGCCGGAACTGGGGATCCTTTTCCAGAATGGGAGACCACCATTCCGGATGCGAGGCATACCAGCGAACGGTCTCTTCCAGTCCTTCTTCAAAGGAGGTACGGGGGGTCCAGCCAAGTTCCCTCGCGGCTCTCGTGGAGTCCAGCCAGTATTTGCGGTCATGCCCCGGGCGATCCTCCACAAAACGGATCAACGACCCGGGACGGCCCAGGATGTCCAGAATCCGCTGAACCACCTCCAGGTTGGGTCGGAGATTGCCACCCCCCAGGTTGTAGGCTTCCCCGGATTCTCCACGTTCAAAAGCTGCAAAGATCCCCTCCACACAATCCCGAACATGCAGCCATTCCCGCATCTGCTGCCCATCCCCATACACCGGAAGAGGCAGCTCCAGCAACGCACGTACAGTCATCAGGGGGATCAACTTTTCCGGGAACTGACGAGGACCATAGTTGTTGGAAGGGCGTACGATCACCGTATCCAGCCCGTAGGTGTGGTGGTAGCTCCACACCAGCCGGTCGGCCGCCAGTTTGGAGACGCTGTAAGGATTGCGAGGCAGCAGAGGATCGGATTCCCGGAAAGGACGATCGTGGGCTTCCCCATAAACTTCGTCTGTACTCACGTGGACCATACGTCCCTTCCAGCCGGTTTCCCGGATGGCGTGGAGAATGGCAAAGGTCCCGTGAATGTCCGAGAAAAGGAAGGGCTCCGGATCCAGAATGGACCGATCCACGTGGGTTTCCGCCGCCAGATGAAACACCACGTCCGTTTCCTTAAGAAGCACCTCCCACAGTTCCTGATTCTCCACTTCAGAAAGCAGAAAGAGGACGCGGCGATCGGAAGCCTCCCATTCCCGAATCACCTCCTGCAAATCCTCCCGAATAGGAAGGGGTCGTACCTGCCAGGAGGAGGGGATCCGCGGGAAGAGGTTTCGGGCCTCGGTCTCTTCCACCGTTCGGATGAGTAAAAGAACATCCTTACGGTCATACAGGTCACCATGCTCCAGCCGATGACTGATCCGGTAACGCCTCGGGAGACTCCCCCAGAGGGGAATCCAGAGCGTTCTCTCCTCGTCCTGCAGAAAGGAATCCACGTTCTCCAGACGGCCCGCATAGGTGAGGGCGTCCACCACAATCGCGCGGTTTCCCCGTTCCAGCCAGTGTTCCAGCACATGGGAGCCAATGAATCCCAGGGCTCCTGTAATCACTGCAGTCTGCGCCATTATCCACTCCTCACAGACCAGTCATACCCGATTTCAGGATCATCGTAGGGACGGCGGTACTCATCCGGATTCTCATAATTGTATACTTCCGTTGGGATGTTGACAATCATGCAGGGTTCGGGGCCATCCGGCGTGAACCCGTGGTACACACCGGGGGGAATCTTGACCAGGAGAGGGTTCATGTGCCCCATGTGGAACTCGTTGATCATGCCCCGTGTGGGGCTGTCTTCCCGTGGATCGTACAGCACCACGCGCGCCATCCCCTGCACGCAAATAAAATGATCCGTTTGTTTCTTATGATAATGCCAGGCTTTGACCACCCCGGGATAGGCAACGGTGATATAGACCTGTCCAAACTTCTCAAATTCGGGCCAGTCCGACCGGAGCATCTCCATCAGGAATCCCCGATCATCGGGAATCAGACGGAGTTCACGGACTCTGACGCCATGAATCAGCTTTTTCGGATACACCGCCATTGGTCAACACCTCCCTGGTACGGGTTCACGATGCGGGACATCTGCAGGATGCCTTCTCCTTCGTCCACAACGCAGACCATAAAGATGGGATGGCCGGACCCGAATCTTTTCCCACGTTGCTTCCAGAAGGGAACGGTTCAGATGGGCACGAAACCTGCGAATCTCCTCACGAAGCGCCTCAACCGACAGCCCAAGAATTTCTCCGTGCATACCTTCAAGGTTTTCTTCCGCCCGATCCAGCAATGCCCGCGTTCCCCGGACATTTCTCCGGCTCAGGTGAACCATGGCCGCGGCGATCTGGATCAGCGCACGCAGAAGGGTACGCTCAGGTTCAACTGCTTTTCGCCAGCAGGTTTCCCATGCTTCATGGGCGTGCCAGTACATCCCCCTGTGATAAAGCACAACCCCGTGAACGTAACAGGACGGGTAGGAAACCTTCACAACACCACCTCAGCGTCGTCTCCCAGATTGACTCGGAGAGCGTGATGGGGCTGACCGTCCTTCCGTACCAGCCGCACCCGATGACCGAGAAGGCTGTCCTCCAGACGATCCACGCCTTCCACCACCGTGCCATCCAGCAGCACCGCATGTTCCACAGAAGCCCTGCGAATCACACAGTCTCGGCCAATACTTGTGTAAGGCCCAATGAAGGCATCCTCGATCCGGCTTCCTTTTCCGACCACCACGGGTCCCCGGACTGTGCTGCGACGGATGACCGCCCCCGCCTCCACACGAACACGCCCGACAATACGGGCCTCTTCAAGAACAGCCTTTTCATCAATTTCACGCTTCAGCCAGTCGTCCAGCACCACACGGTTGGCTTCCAGAAGATCGTCCTTCTTGCCCGTATCCAGCCACCAGGCATCCAGGGTGTGTGCCAGCACCCGGTGCCCTCTCTCCAGCAATCCCTGGATGGCATCGGTGATCTCCAGTTCACCACGCCAGGAGGGCCGCAGGTGCTCGATGATGGGGTGTACAGCAGGAGAAAACAGATAAACACCGACAAGGGCAAGGCTGGAAGGTGGATTTTTGGGTTTTTCAACAAGACGTGTGACCTCACCGGCATCGTTCACCACCGCCACACCGAAAGACCGGGGATCCTCCACCTCTTTGAGCAGAATCACGGCTTCCGGTTGCTCTTTACGGAACAGTTCAACAAAATGGACGATGGAAGCGCCGATCAGGTTGTCACCCAGGTACATCAAAAAAGGTTGATCCTCCAGAAAGTCACGGGCAACCTTCACGGCATGGGCAAGGCCAAGAGGCTCATTCTGTAGAAGAAACGTAAAGGATAATCCCCAGGGATTGTCTTCCAGTGATGACCGGATCTGCGCACCTGTCTGGGGAGCCAGAATGACCCCCACCTCACGAATACCTGTGGCGTGGATCTGGTCCATCACATAGTGCAAAATGGGCTTTCCTGCCACCGGGACCAGTTGCTTGGGCAGTGTGTAGGTCAGGGGACGAAGGCGTGAACCGGTCCCGCCCGCAAGGACCAGTGCTCTCATCATCGACCCCTCCTGCTGAGTTTCCGTGCACGTTTCCATTGACGCAAGAGGCGGCGTGCACTCCACCACAGAGAACCATTCCCACCCTGCATCACAGAATATTCATAGGCATAGGGCTGGATATACCGTTGTTCTCGCTTGCTCAAATCGTTCAACACCACCCCAAGAACCGGCGCCTGCTGCTGTTGCAGGAGCCTGCGAGCGTCATAGAGGGATTCCCGATGGGTCTTTCCGGAACGCACGACCAGAATCACACCATCCACGAGACCGGACAGCATCACTGCATCCGAAACCACCAGGATGGGAGGACTGTCCATGATCACAAGATCATACCGATTCACCAGCGTCTGGATCAGCTCCCGAATTTTTCCGGACTCGAGAATGCGCAGCGGGACGTCCGGAAGGAACCCCGACGGGAGAATATCCACACCCTCAGGATGGGAATAGATGACCTCATCCAGCGCGTTCATCCCCGCAAGATGGTTGGTCAATCCCGGCTCCATGGAGACGTCAAACATGTCGTGAACCCGTGGACGCCTCAGGTCGGATTCCACCACACAGACGCGGTATCCCATCTGCGCAAAGGTGAGGGCTGTGTTGGCGGCCGTAACGCTCTTTCCCTCACCGGGACCGGGACTGGTGAAAAGCAGGGTTTTTAAAGGCCGGCGCGCACTCTGGATCAAACGCAGGGTTGTGTAGAGCTTTTGATAGCTCTCACGAGCCTCGTCAGGAAACTCCGGACTGGAAATTGTCCACTCTCCACCACCATTGGTATAAGGGATTTCAATTCTCGGGATAATACCCAGCACCGGAAGATCTGCGATCTGTTCCACATCCCGCGGTCCTTTGACGGTGGTGTCGAGCGACTCCACAAGCAGGGCCATCCCCAGCCCCGCAAATAAACCCAGGAGGACACCCAGCAGAAAAGTGGGGCGGGTGCGCGGACTCACCGGATGCCGGTTGGGGCGTGCACGATCAATGATTCTTAATCTTGGAACGCGCCCTGCTTCCGCAATCTGAACTTCCTCTTTCTGCTCCAGAAGCATTCTGTAAATCTTGTCCGCAACCTCCCGTGCCCGGATGAGCTGAAGCAGACGCATCTCCTGATCCGGAAGACGTTTCAGTGACTCTTCATACTGACGTCGATAGGAACGCAACGCCCGAAGCCGGGCTTCCAGTGCCAGACGGTCCAGACGATAGTTGTACAGGGCCCGCTGGACGGAGTCCACACCCGTGATCCAGTCCCGACCTCCAGGAAAGACCAGGGGTTCCTTGAGCCGTTCCCTCAATTTTTCACGGGTTTTCTCAATTTGCGCTTTCAGTTCCTGGTACCTGGAATCATCCCGGGGAATCCCGGACGCCTCAAGCTGAGCCAGCATGGCTTCCTGGGAACCCAGGAGATCCAGCAACCGGGCTGTTGCCTGATCAGAGAGCAGAAGGGAAGAAGTCGTGTCCACACCTTTTTCCTGAAGACGGTTTTTGAGAAAGGCAATACGGGCATCCAGATCCCTTCGCCGGGTCTCCGCCTCCTCAATGCTCTGATCAATGCGAGAAAGGGACGCCAGAAGACTGGAGGTCTCTTCATCAAGGTTCAGAATACCATTGGTTTTTCGGAAATCTCTGAGTTCCTGTTCCGCCTTTTGAAGGGTTTTACGGTACCGATCCAGCTGGGCTTCAATAAAGGCCCGTCTGCTGGAGAGTTCCGCACGCTGGGTTTCCAGATCGCGTGCCCTGAGCACATCCACCAGGGTGTTGACCACACGGGCTGCAAGTTCAGGGTCATGGGAACGGAAAGAAATCCGAAGTACGTCGGAGTCACGTATTTTTGAAATGCCCAGGTTGTTCCGGATCACCCCTGCCGCTCTGGCCACGGTGTCCTGGACATCTTTGATCCCTTCCACAAGACGTCGACGATCCTCCGGGGAAAGCGTCCGTACGGTCTGCTCCAGAACCGCCTGGCTACGAATTTCCTCCATGCGGTTGGAAAGATCACTCGCAGGCCAGACGCCACCCCCACCCTGTGTGCCAATCACGATGGTGGTCTGAGGACGGCTTTCAAAAAGGATTCGTGCCTCTGCCAGGTATGAACGGGGCGCGAATTTAAGATAGATCACGCTCAGGAACACGCTCAGGAGGAATACAGCAAGGACCCAGGACAGCCGTCGCTGTACAATGGCAACGTAGTCTTTTAACGTCAATTCGTGGGCTTCCATTAAAACTGGTTCCTCAGGGTTAAATAAGCGGTCACCACGATCGCCACGTCACGGAGAATGGAAACCACCTGCATCCACCGTACCGTTGCGGTTTTTCCAACCACGACCACGTCTCCGGGATGGAGGGCGGGAAGAGGTTTCGATTGGGGATTGCCCAGATAGGATTCAAGATTCACCACCTGCGTGTTTCCCGTTTGCGCACTCACCCAGCGAATATGCTTCCAGTTCGCACGCTCTGTTGGACCTCCCGCTGCAGATATTGCATCCAGAAGTGTTCCACCCTGGTGGATCCACACATATCCGGGTTGCTGGACCTCTCCCCACACATGCACGCGGATCTCCACCCCACCGCCCTGCTCCGGAGGCAGGATGCGGATATCCCCCGCCGACTGAACGATCAATGCGAAAAAAACAAGAAACGTCATCAGACGTTGCAACCTCCCTACGTGCGTATTATACGGGGAAGGCAGGAAAGATTCAATGGATGGCGCTCATTTCGGTCACTGCTGCAGCACGGTACAGACGTTCAAGGAAACGTGCACGCTGCCACCGCGCATAACGGGCACGGATGCGGGCCCGGGCATCCTCTGAAAAGCGTTGCAGAAACTGCCCATCCCGCAGAAACCACCGAAGATAAAGATTCAAAAAGCGATCTTCCCCGCTATTAAGTTCAAAGATTTCATGACCGTTCCTGAATTCCCTTGTGATCTCCGGATCGGGATCCAGGAGAATCAGCACCACCCCGTGCATGAGCAGATGAAGCAGTTCCCCCATATCTCCATATCCCGGTGTTTCCCAGACAACCACATCCATCCACCGAAGATCCCGCTGGTTTAAAGACCAGCGGGAAGCAAAGCCTGCCCGAAGATCATGGGGAATCGGGACATGTTTGCCGAATACCACCAGATTGAAGGGATGTGTTCGCTGAATTTCTCGAAACATGGACCAGCGTTCCGGGAGTGTGGTGGGTTCTCCCACTTTCCAGCCCACGAGACGCTCGGGTTCCCGAACGCCCAGCAGTGCACGGATTGTCCGTCGTTCTCTCTCAATCCTGTATGGATGAGGCCATGTGTCTTCGATTAAAAGCAGTGTGAGCCGACGCTCCAGATCAGGGTGCCAGCCCGAAAGTCGTGTAAACAGGTCAGCATCTTCCACAATGATACGAACAAACAAACGATAATACGGGATCCGGAAAGGCATGCTCCAGCGCATCAAAAACCCTTTATCAACACCCGAAGGCAATGACAGAAATGCCCGGATATGAGGCGCGTGTGGACGCAGTCTGGAAAACAACCACGCAATCCCCTGTGCCCAGCTGCTCCGAAACCCGTGGCAGT
>JALUJC010000328.1 GCA_027053375.1 Caldifarciminota bacterium | reverse complement strand
CCCCCTATCCGGAGACACCCACCTTTCTGATGATGGCCCGTCTTATTCCTGACAAGGGCGTCCGGGAATATGTGGCCGCCGCCCGACGCGTCAAACAGCGCTTCCCCCACGCCCGCTTCCTGCTGGCGGGCTGGCTGGAACCCCGCTATCCCGGCGCCATCACCCGGGAGGCGCTGGAGGGCTGGATCCGGGAGGGTGTGGTGGATTATCTGGGTTTTCTGGAGGACGTGCGGCCCGCGCTGGCGCAGAGTTCAGTGTATGTGCTGCCCTCCTACCGCGAGGGCACCCCGCGCAGCGTGCTGGAAGCCCTGGCCATGGCCCGCCCGGTGATCACCACCGACGCGCCGGGGTGCCGGGAAACCGTGCGACACGGTGAAAACGGCTTTCTGGTGCCCGTGCGGGACGTGGAAGCCCTGGCGAAAGCCATGCTGCATTTCCTGGATCATCCTCAGGACATCCCCCGGATGGGAGAGGCCAGCCGCCGCCTGGCGGAGAACGTGTTTGACGTCCAGAAGGTCACCGCCCGGATCCTGGCCACCCTTCACCTGTGACTGGCAATCTTTTTGCACCTCTCCCCATGTGCGACTTCGCGAGCGTTTCCTGATCTGGGGCGCCCTGTGGTCCACCGTGGTCTCTTTCGGGGTGGCCGGGGTGCTGATTGCGGTGTACGGACTTCCCCCCGAGACGGTGAGCCGTGCCTGGTGGCTTTTCGCGCTCTATCTTGCCGTTCTGCTGGGTCCCCTGTGGTGGGCACTCCAGCACTGGATCTTTCGTCCCCTCCACCGCATGAACCGCGCCAACCGCGCCATCCGGGAAGGGCGCTGGGCAGAAGCCCTGGTCCCCCCTTCCCGGATTCCCGAGAATGAGATCGGCGAACTGATTCGCAGTCGCAACGATGCACTGGAACACCTGCGCCGGGAGCGGGAAATGCTGGAGGAGTCCCGCGCCTTCCAGGAAGCCATCCTGGAAAGCATCCCGGATCCCCTGTGCGTGCTGCACGCAGAGCGCTATGAGATCCTGCTGGCCAATCCGGCCTTCCGGAAGGTGTACGACGAACCCTATCCCGAGGGCAAGCCCTGCTATCAGGTGATGCACGGGCGCACCCGGCCCTGCCACGAGGAAGGGGTGGCATGTCCTCTGCTGGCCTATCGGGAACGCCGTGAGGCCCCCGTTGCCGGGGTGTATACCCGCCAGCACCGCCACGGAGAGGCAGGCCGACCCTGCGTGATGGAGGTGCGCCTCTGGCCCATGGACACCCCGCGAAAACGCCCCTGGGTGGTCCATGTGAGCCGGGATGTCACCCAGGAACGGCAGCGTCAGGCACGCGCCCTTGCCCAGGAACGCCTGGCCGCCATGGGCATGCTGGCGGCGGGCATCGCCCACGACTTCAACAACCTGCTCACACCCATCGTGGGGTACACCGAACTGCTCCTCCGGGAAAAAGACCTGGAACCGGAGGCGCGGGAGCGGGCCCTTCAGGTGATGCTGGAACAGGCACGGGAAGCCGGAAGGCTGGTCCGACAGATGCTGGATTTTGCCCGTTCCTCCTCCACACAGGAGCCCCGCGCCCTCCCCCTGATTCCCTTCCTGAAGGAATGGGTCAAACTCCTGCGGCATTCTTTCCCGGAACGCATTCAGATCCGCCTGATCCTCCCCGACGCCGGCGGCGTGATTCAGGCCGACCCCACCCAGATTCGTGAAGCCCTGATGAACCTGGCGGTCAACGCCCGGGATGCCATGCCCGGCGGGGGGGTGCTGGAGATCCGCCTGGAGCGGTTTTCCCATCCCCCGGAGGACGTGGAAGCACCCGCCGATCAGCCCTGGGTGCGGCTGCGCATCCGGGACACGGGCACAGGGATCCCCGCGCATCTCCTTCCCCGCATTTTCGAACCGTTCTTCAGCACCAAGGGATCCCAGGGGACCGGTCTGGGGCTGGCCCATGTGCATGGAATTGTGCGGGCGCATGGGGGTGTGATCCGGGTCCAGAGCCGTGTGGGCGAGGGCACCGTTTTTGATCTGTGGTTCCCGGAGGTGGAGGAAACCGCTGCCATCCATCACCTGCGGGAGGAAATCGCCGATCTGCCCCGCGGACACGGGGAACTGGTGTGCTGTGTGGACCCGGATCCGCGGGTTCGCGAGACCCTTCAGACCCTGCTGGATCTCCTGGGCTACCGCGTGCGGGTGTATGAACGAATGTCAGCGCTGCTGCGTGACCTGACGGAGGGACATGTCCACCCCGATGTGGTGCTCACCGAATGCGAACTCCCGGACGGAACCTGGCAGGAGGTGTGTGGCCGGCTCCACCATCTTCTGCCCCACCTTCCAGTGGGCGTGGTCACAGCCAATCCGCAACCCGCCCGGTCCCGGGGAATGTCTGCCGTTCTGCCCAAGCCGCTGGCGGTTCGGCCGCTGGCTCACTTCCTCCGGCACCTTATTCTTCGTCCGTCTTCTCCGGCAGATACTGGAAAATCTGCAAACGGTGGTTCAGGGGATCGGTGATGTAGATCCGATCCTGTGCATCAATGAAGACATCCCCGGGCATCACAAACTGCCCGAACCCTTTGCCCGGTCCCCCCACGAACAGATAGGGACGGCCGAAGATATCAAAGATCTGGAACCCGGCGTAAAGGGCATCGGTCACATAAATGTGCCCCTCGCTGTCCACCGCCACCCCGCGCGGGCGCGCCATGGCGGGCGGACGGTCCCCGGGCTCCCCGAAAAAGGACAGGAGCTCTCCCTCTGCGTTGAAGACCTGAACACGGAAATTCCCCATATCCACCACATAGACCTGCCCCTTGCGGTCCACGTTCACCTGGGTGGGGAAGTTGAAATCCCCGGCATCGCTGCCCCGTTTCCCCCACTTCCCGAGATAGGACCCCGTTTTCAGGTCAAAAAGATGGATGCTGTGGCCCTTGGAATCCGCCACATAAAGGATCTGGCTCTTCTGGTTCACCGCCACGCTCACCGGACGAACCCAGTCGGCACTCGTCAGGGTTCCCTTCAGGGTGCGGGTGGTGCGGTCAAAGCGAAAGATGATCTTCTGTTCGGGATCCACCACCAGAACTTCGTTGCCTGCTTCCCAGATGGCCACATCCTGGGGCCAGCGAAAGGCATAACCTTTTCCCCGGGAGGGGATATAGTCGCGCCGGTGTTTTTGAAGATCCAGCACCGTCACCCGGCGCATCCCCTGATCGGTCACATAGATGCGCCCCTCCGCGTCCACCGCCACGCCATAGGGCTGAAGGAACAGATAGGGACTTTTTCGACCGGTGAGCATGCGCACCAGCCGGGCCGTCCATCCCTCTCCCAGATCCCGCACCTGCTGCACAATGCCCACCATCTGGATGCGTGGGGGATCGGGAGGACCGGGCCAGACCATGGGGGAATCCGGTTTAAGTTGCACCGTGAGCCAGAGTGTCCAGAACCACATCATGGTGTTCGCCTCCCTTCGGGTTTGCCGGGTCGGTGCGGCGCATGACAGCGCAGGCACGCCATCCCGATCTCCGGATCCTGATGGACATCGGTGGAGGGAAGATGACAGCGGGTGCACAGAAAGTCCGGTGCAGAGCGAAGCGAAGCCTCCCCCCATCCACCATGCACTGCATGGCAGGAAGAACAGGTGAGCGGGGTGTGCCCGAAATCCACATAGAGGGTGTGGCAGGTCCGGCAGAGCGCCGGGTCCTCCGCCTGGAGGGTCTGCGCGCCGTCCCGGGCGTGAGGATCGTGGCAGGTGGTGCAGCCCACCTTCCCCTCCGGAAGGGGCAGGTCCACCAGCCGGGCATAGCCTGAAACACCCAGCACACTGCGGCGGTAGTCCATGCCCATGGCGTGATCATCGGTCAGGTCCAGGGTCAGCAGCTGGGAAGGAGGCGGCGCCTGCGCAGGATCGGTGGGGAGTCCATGGCAGGAAAGACACAGCAGACTGGCGGTATCGGGGATCAACCGGCTGTCCCGGAGCAGCACCTGTGGAAGGGGCTGAACCACCAGCAGCTGTCCTCCTCCCGCCGCATGGGACGTATGACAGGTCTCACAGAACTGGGTTCCCTTGCGGTGCAGGTTCCCCGGCGCTGCAGCCAGGAGACCCACCACCAGAAAAGCCCACAGGGTCTTATTTGTCTTCATGGCATGTGTTGCAGAAGGTTTCCGGTTCATGGATCAGGAAATACCGGTAGGGTGAACCATGGGGATTGTGACAGTCGGCACAGGTCAGGTCCTGACTCTGCTGGGGATGCCGGGCCACAGGATGAACCCCTTCCTGATAGCCCTGCAGGGTGTGGCACTGTGCGCATAGCTGGGGAACCGTGCGTTTCAGCAGGTTGTTGCGCGAGGAGGCATGGGGGTCATGGCACATCATACAGTCGTTTGTGGCAAAGGGGGCATGAGGATGGTCCACAGCCTCTTCAAAGTCATGGCAGTCCTCACAGACCTCCCGCGTGATCCGGGGCGCCTCGTGACAGGAACCACAGTCCTCATCGTCAAAGGGGGGATGGACATCCTCCCTATCCCACTGCTCATTGAGGTCTTTGTGGCAGTCTTTGCAGGTTTCCGGATTGTCCAGGTTGTATTTGTGGCACCCCCGGCAGGATCGGTCCAGACGCTGGTTCGGATGCGGGGTCGCCAGCTTCCCACCCCACCGGTTGTGGTCTGATGGAAACACCACCACCGTGCGGGTCTCGGTCCGGCGTTCACCCTTCGGCGTGAGGTACACCACTTTGAAGGTGTTGGGACCCGTTTGAAGCCGAAGACGGAGGTGAACATACCGCCCTTTCTGGAGTTTGTGCTGAACCAGACCGGAGGGTTCCACATCCGCATCCTGACCACGCACCACCACATGGACCACCGCGCCCCCCACCCGCTGAGAATCCGCGGGGGTGAGCACCTGAGTCCGCCCCATCCCGATCAGGGCGAGTAGGATCGCGATTCGTGACAGGCCGCGCTGCATCGCTTCTCCTTTCCGTTTGAGGTGACCTTGAGCGGGATCACCCAGCCTTCCGCGCCAAAGGGAATCCCGGTCTGGAGGAGGTGTTCCTGGTTGCTTCCGTGGGGACTGTGGCAGAGGGTACACAGCCGGGACTTTTTCCTGCGTTTCACATGCACCGCATGCAGGTTCTTGCCGAGTTTCGTGCGGAAACCTGTGTCCTCCCCAAAGACATCCTCTGGATCGTGACACTGCCAGCAGAGGTTGTAACGCAGGGGGGTGTACACCGTGTAGGGACCCGGCGGGTAGTAGGCGTTCAGCAGATGCACGTCTCGCGAGGCGTGGGGCACATGGCAGTTGAGACAATCCTCCTCTGCCGGATCGTGGGGATAGGCCGACGTGACTGCTTTCTGGATGTCTTTGTGACAGGAAAGGCAGAGATCCGGAGAGGTGGCCTTCAGGTATTTGTCCTTCTCGTTTCCGTGCACGTCGTGACAGCTGGCGCAGCTGGAATCCACCGGTGCGTGCAGGGAGAGGTAACCCGAGGGCAGGGTTTCGGCGTGGCACTGGCGACAGAGCTGGTAGGGTTTATCCCGGAGCAGATGTTCCCGCGGTGCACTGTGGGGGTTGTGACACAGCGTGCACCCTTCATCGTCAATGGGGGGATGGGCATCGTCCGGGTTCTCCGGGACATCATGACAATCCTGACACAGCGCAGGCTCTTCCTCCGTCAGGGAGGTGGTATGCGGTGCCACACGGGGGTCTTTGGGTGCCTCCTCCTTCATGGTGACCTCGTGGCAGGAGGTGCAGCCCTCATCCAGCGCATCATGGCGTACCGCACCTGCGACCACATTTTCGTGACAGCGCAAGCAGGCGGCGTCCTCATCCTCCTGCGCCCGGGCACGTCCGGTCCAGACCAGGAGGGTGAGCAACACGAGTCCACCCCATCCTCGGTTCATCGTTGGTTTCTCTCCAGCATGATCTTCAGGGTTCGTTTTTCACGTTCAGTGGAGACCATCAGCACGTAAATCCCGGGTCGCAACCCGCGGGGCAGGGTCCACACACGGGGATCCCGGGAAGCGGGAAGGCGTCGATCCACCACCTGCCGTCCCAGCACATCCATCAGGCGGAGGCGCACCGTGCCTCCCGGCGAAAGGCGGAGCTGATGGGTCAGCGGATGATAGGCAAACACCAGACGGGACCTTCCGGGGACAGCCTCCCCGCGTCCCACCCAGGTGGGCCAGGGGAAAAACCGGACCCGGCCGTTGACCCCCTGCCGCAGTTCATTGGAGGTGTACACCACCCAGAAGCCGGCGGTGTCCGCCAGCACATGGGGTTCCGCCTGCATCACCTCCACCTGGGGCGTATCTACCGGGAAGGGTCCCCACACCGTGTCCGGACGAACCACTGCCCAGACCACCTGATCCAGCCCACCCTGGGATGCCAGCATGGCCACTGCCACATTGCGTGGGGCACCGGGGTGGGCGGAAAGGACAGGGGTGTGATAGCTTCCCAGAGAAAGGGTGTCCACACCACCGGGGCGAAAATGATACAGCTGCACCCCGGTGGGCTCCTCGGTCACCACCCACCGCCCTCCAGAATCCGCACAGGCCACATCAAAGGAATACAACCCGCCCGTGAAGGTCATGAGCGTGTCCAGGAGGGTGTCCGGTGTTCCGTCGGAGGAAAAGGTACGGTGGAGCAGCAGATCTGCCGATCCGGTAAAGGTTTTCCAGTAGAGTTCCGGTGTTCCCGAACAGTTCAGCCAGCGGGGTGATCCGGGATATTGCCAGAGGGTGGTGTCGTTCATCCAGAAGGTGTCCACGCCGGTACGGCTGGCCCGCAGCACCACCAGAGCGTTCGCCTGATGTACCAGCGCCACCAGGCCGGTGTCTGCCCGCAATCCTGCAAGGGACCATTCACCCGGGTTGACCCACAGGATCCGGGCGGTGTCCCGTGTCAGCGTCGGGGAATCCATCCATGCCAGGTGAAGCAGGGTGTTCCCGGTCGAATCCGAACGCTGCCAGCCCACCAGAAGCCAGGTG
>JALUJC010000327.1 GCA_027053375.1 Caldifarciminota bacterium | reverse complement strand
CTGCGGCGTTCACCTCAAATTCATAGGCGTTCTGACCATCTCCAAAGGGATCCAGATAGACCCCCACCCGGTCCCCGTCCACCCGGTCCCACCGACCCAGATAGGCCTGGGGTTTCCGGTGCGGGGTGCGGGCATCAAAAGCAATATACAGCGCCTCCCGGGTGGTCAGAAGATAGGCGCGTGTGGGTTCCGTGATGGGTTCTCCCTCATCTGGCCGAACCTGGATGAACCGGGAGATCTCCACCCCATGGGTCTTCCAGAGGGGTTCCAGCTCCCCGTCCAGCACAGGTCCCCGGGCCACCGGCGGGGGCAGGGTGATGCTCGCCCCCATTCCTCCCGCAAGCAAAAACCACACCCACAAAGGACGTTCTCCTTCTTTTTCGGGTCAGGCGTCCAGCGCTTCTGCGAGCACTTCCGCCAGGTCCTTGACCGCCACCTGCCCCTCTGGCGCCTCGGCGTTCACGCCATCGGTGAGCATCCGCATGCAGAAGGGGCAGCCGGTCACAATGGTGTCGGCTCCGGTCTGGAGGGCTTCCCGGGTCCGCACCAGGTTGATCTTTTGATCCCCCGCTTCCTCCTTGAACATCTGGGCTCCCCCGGCACCGCAGCAGAAACTCCGGTTGCGGGAACGGGGCATCTCGGTAAGCTCCTTCACCGTGTTCTGAAGGATAAAGCGGGGTGCTTCATACTCGTTGTTGTGACGTCCCAGATAGCAGGGATCGTGAAACACCGCTTTGTGTTCCTGCGGTTTCTTGATCCGGAGTTTCCCGGATTTCAGAAGATCTTCCAGGAACTGGCTGTGATGGTAGACCTCATAATGACCGCCGAAGTCCGGGTATTCGTTCTTCAGGGTGTTGTAGCAGTGGGGACAGAGGGTCACGATGCGCTTCACGTTGTGGCTGTTCAGGATTTCCACGTTTTCCATGGCGCGCATCTGGAAAAAGTACTCGTTCCCCGCCCTGCGCGCCGGATCTCCCGTGCACTTCTCCTCCTCTCCCAGCACAGCAAAGTTCACCCCCGCCGCCTGAAAGACCTTTACCACGCTGCGGGCGATCTTCTTCGCCCGGTCGTCGCTGGCCGCCGCACAACCCACCCAGAGCAGGACGTCAAAGTCGGGGTTGTCCCTTACCGTGGGAACCTCCAGCCCTTCGGCCCACTTCATCCGCTCAGAGGCGTGCAGATTCCAGGGATTGGCCATGCGCTCAATACCTGTAAACATGGTGTTGAGTTCGGTGGGGAAATCACTTTCCATCAGCACACGGTCCTGGCGCAGTCCCAGCAGGATCTGCATCTGTTCGTTGCCCACCGGACAGATCTCCATGCAGGCTCCGCAGGTGGTACAGCTCCAGAGGGCTTCGTCATCCAGGGCGAAGGAGAGCAGCGGACGGGATTCCGCGCCGGAGGCGAAATCGCTCAGGGTTTTGTTCAGTTCGTAGCGCATGTTGATGATCAGTGCCGAAGGAGACAGGGACTTCCCGGTGGTATAAGCCGGACAGACCTCCTGGCACCGGTTGCACATGATGCAGGCATAGGGATCCAGCAGCTGGCTGCGCGGAAGATGCTCCAGCCGGGCCACGCCGAACTGCTCCACGGACTCGTCTTCCAGGTTCATGGGAGGAATCCGGTTCATGGGCGCGTCCAGCCGATAGGCCCACTTGACCGGTGCAAAGAAAAGATGGATATGCTTGGAATAGGGGAAATAGGGAAAGAAGGCCAGGATCAGTCCCAGGGCCATCCACCAGGACACGTGGACCAGCACGGTCAGGGTGGTGGGGGAGAGGCCGCTCAGCATGCTGGCAAGGGCGGTGGCGAAGGGTTCGGTGGTACCGGGTTCCCCGGTAAGGGCCAGTTCAGCACCCCGACCGAACAGCCTGAAGCCCACGTGGAAGAAAATAAAGGCGGCAACAATCAGCGAGTCTTTCGGGATCCCCCGGGGAACGGCCGGGTGCAGGCGAACCCGGTCGGAAAACCTGAGCCGCGGGTCCTGGAACACATAACGGCGGAGAACGAAATAGACGATGCCCACCAGCACCAGCACGGAGAAGAGATCGGTGATGCCGGCGAACAGCGCCTGCAGCGGGGTGGTTCCGAAGATCTGAAACCCCGCCACGTAGCCCGCCAGGGCGTCCTGCAGGTTCACCAGTCCATAGATCAGAAACCCGAAGAAGATGAAGGCATGGAAAAGGCTGGTCCAGCGCCGTGCACGAAACACCGGAATCTGGGCGAGAACGGCCAGTAGGGCGGGACCCCAGTGCGGTTTTCGGCCGTCTTCCTGCCCCCGGGCAACAGCCTGGAAGATGCGGGAGAAACCGCGATAGGTGCCATAGCCAGATGCCAAAAGCGCCACCAGAAACAGCACCCGTTCCACCGTGGTGAGCATGCTCTGCCTCCCTGGTTACAACACCTGGAGTTCCCTGGGAAAGGTGGTCAGGTTGTCCACGCCCGTTTCGGTCAGCACCACCATGTCTTCAATCCGAACACCGAACTGCCCTGAGAGATAGACACCGGGCTCCACGGTGACCACCATACCGGGTTCCAGGGTTTCGTGATCCTCTGCGAACACGCTGAGACGCGGGGCTTCGTGAATCTCCAGGCCCACCCCGTGTCCCAGACCGTGGGTGTAGTATTCCTCCAGCTGTTCCCTCCGGAGCACCTCCCGTGCTTTTTCGTCGGGGATGCGCGCCAGCAGCCCCGGAGAAAGGCTTTTCAGCGCGGCTTCCTGTGCCTCTCGCACGGTCTGATAGACCCGTTTGAACGTGGGATCCGGCGGTTCAGGACCCACCCAGAAGGTGCGGGTCATGTCGGAGCAGTACCCCCGATAGCGTGCCCCCACATCCACCAGCAGAACCGTGTTGGGCGGAATGGGGACGCGGCGGGATGTGGCGTGCGGGATGGCGCTCTGGGCACCGGAGGCGATGATGGGGTCAAAGGAGACCCCCTCCGCACCGGCACGTTTGAGCCGGTACTCCAGTTCCACGGCCAGGTCCCATTCGGTGGTTTTCCCCGGTTCCAGCAAACCCAGCACCTCCCCCAGCACCTGTTCCAGCAGGCGCTGCGCTTCCCGCATGGTCGCCCATTCTTCGGGATCTTTGCGGATCCGGAGGTCTTCTACCCAGCCGCGGGTGGGGACCCACTCCACACGATCTGCCGTGTGTTCCCGGATCCAGTCCAGCTGGTGAACGGTGATGTGTTCTGACTCAAACCCCACGCGACCGGTCGGGAGGTCGGACAGCGCCCGCTTCCAGGCGTGGGTGTCCACCACCAGTTCAATGCCCTCCTGGAGTTCCGCACGGGCACGGTCGGTGTAGCGGCCATCCGTATAGAACGTCGCACGATCCGGGGTGAGCACCAGAAGACCTGCGGTTCCCGTGAATCCGCTGAGATAGCGGATGTTGATCAGGCGGGAAACCACCAGTGCTTCAAGACGCGCTTCCCCCAGTCTTTCCTGAAGCTGATGAATGCGTTTCATCGGGGATCTCCGGTCTTTCTGGGAATTGTAGAAAGGCGCGGGGAAATTGTCAACCCCCGGGAAAGCTTGGTTTCTCCTGTGGGAAGCAATTCCGGGTATACCGACCAGGCACGAAGGAGCCTGCGCAGAAGGGTGGGGGGACCTTCCACCTCCAGATACACCTCCCGCCGGTGGGCATACCACACCTCTTCCCGGTGGGCGGTCACCCGGTGGTGTGGGGTCAGAAGCCACCATACCACCCGCCGGGAGAGGGCGTCCACCAGAGGAAAGAGCGGCGCCTCCAGCGGCGGGAGCATCTGGCGGGCAGGTTCGGGGAGGTGGATCCAGCGCGGCGCGTGGAGAAAACGATCCAGGTGCTCACGGGAGGCGGGGCGTTCCCATTCCTGACGGATCTGCAGGGAGGGATCCTGTGAGGCAAGACGACACTTCACCGTCCAGAAAGGGGCCCCCTGCTGGTAGCGGATTCGCAGGGCGCAGCCCGCCTTTCGGAAATCCTGCTGGCGGGTATCCCAGTAGATATCCCGAAGATGGAGTGTTCGGCGATTCAGCAACTGGGCCTGCAGAGCGGTCAGCAGGAGCGGCAGAATCCTGTGTTCCGGGAGGGGAAGGAGGGTCAGGCGATATTTGACCTCCTGTTCCAGAAAGCTCATGAGGTGGCTTGCCGGAGAATACGGATCGCCAGGTGGGCGGCGTTCACCATGCCGGAGCGGCCAATGCCCAGTGTGCCCACGGGAATACCGCGGGGCATCTGCACCATGGAGAGCAGGGCGTCCACCCCCCGCAGGGGACCGGCATCCACCGGTACGCCCAGCACTGGAAGATCGGTCAGGGAGGCACACACCCCCGGGAGTGCGGCAGCCAGACCTGCCACAGCGATGATCACCTTCACGGGGCGTTGCTTGAGGGAACGTACATAGGTGTGGAGGGCGTCAGGGTCGCGGTGCGCGGAAAGGATACGGAACTCATAGGGGATGCCAGCTTCTTCCAGCACCTTCAGTCCGTGTTCCACCAGGTCCTGGTCGGAGGTGCTGCCCGCGATCACCACCACCCGCGCATCAGGATTGAGACGTTCCATGAGGATCCTCCTTGATCCAGCGGTTC
Source organism: Caldifarciminota bacterium (assembly GCA_027053375.1). GTDB lineage: Bacteria > Hydrothermota > Hydrothermia > S141-80 > S141-80 > JALUJC01. The sequence goes on along the minus strand of JALUJC010000327.1, from coordinate 2,395 downwards.
AGGGTCTCCCAGGCTTCCTGGATCCGTTGCCGCCCCGCGTCCTGATCCGGGGCGAAGGTGGATAGATGAAGCCGAAGGGTGCCATCCCCCACATGGGTTTTGATATACAGATCAGGATAGGCCCTGCGCAGCCGCTCCAGGTGCGCGGCCATCTGGGCTTCATAGGGTACCGGTCCTTCCTGTATGGCTTCCACGTAGACCCCGCGGGGAAGGCGGTCCCGGAGTTGTTCCAGAAGAAGGGGCAGGAGGGCTTCCAGTTCCCGGGGAACGCCGGGAAGCAGCAGATAGACCCGCTCCTGTGTGGAGATCCAGATGCCCGGCGCGGAGCCCACCGGGTTGGGGATCCAGCGGGCGCCGTCAGGGAGGGTGGCCATCTTCTGCTGCGCGCGCCGGTATTCGGGGGATCGTGCGGCATCCCCGCGAAGGCGCAGATGACGTTCCCGGATCCAGTGTTCAATCTCAGGAATCCGGACCAGCCTCCGTCCCAGATGCGCAGCCACCACCTCCACCGTGCGGTCATCGTCCGTGGGGCCCATTCCCCCAGTGGTCACGATCAGGCGGGCCTGTTCCTCCAGGAAACGGAGACCCGCCACAATCTCCGCAGGGTTGTCATCCACCGTGGCCCGGCGCACCACACGCACACCTTTCCGGATCAGTGCGCGGGAGATCCAGGTGGCGTTGGTGTCTGTGACCTGCCCCGAAAGCACCTCGCGCCCCACGGTCAGCACACCGGCGGTCTGGAGGGGTGCGGTTCGGGCCATGCTCCTATTGTACACAACCTGCCAGGACACATCCACCGGGCGTTGATGGTCAGCCCGGGAGCCTGTAGAATTCCACTGAAACGGGAGGTCCGCTATGACCCTCAGAGATCAGCTTCTGGGCAGTCTGGAGTCCCTGACGGTATCGGAGATGGAGACGCTGTGGGAGGTGCTCCGCCGTGTGGAGGTGCGAAAGCTGCTCCGGGAACAGAAACGGAAGAAAAAGAAACCCCGCACGAAGGACGCCTATATCCAGGAACTGAGAGACCGCATGCAGACCCTGAGCCGGGAAGACTGGAAGCATTTTCAGGAGCTGTTCTATCGGATGCGGCTGATTCACCTACTGGAGGAGACCTGGAAGCGGCTGGAAGCAGAGCGGGGAGAAAATGTGTCCTTCAAAGATCTGGTGCGCGAGGTGCAGAAGGAAGTCCGCCGATCGGATGAGTTTCGCAAGCACCTCAAGGATATGACACGGAAAGAACTCCAGGAGGTGGTCAAAGCTTTTACCCGCATGCGGCTGCTCCGGGCTCTGGAGGGCTCCCTGGACGTAGAGGCCCTCTGAATCAGGGCTGGATTTCCCGTTTGCCGCGCAGCACCTGCGCCCCCTTGTAGATCCGACGCAATCCCCCATAGACCGGGTGCTGGTGGACCCAGAGGGGATAGGTGTGGGGAATGGCACCAAAGCGCTCTTTGAAGAAACGAACCCCGGGGGATGACGAGGGGGTGGCCCCGAAGGAGAACCACCGGTATCCCTGGTCGCGGGCCAGGGCGATGGCCCGGTCGAACAGCAGGGCGGACGCACGGAGTGGATAGGCCTCCGGATGGGTGCCCTGGAGAAAGGCATAGGCCTCTTCTCTGGAGACCACCAGCCAGAGCCCGCTGAGCAGGCGTTTCCCCTTTCGTGCAGCAAGGGCAAGCAGGAAGTGGTTGTGGCCGTGTTGCCAGAGCGCCCGGATCAGGGAGGCGGGTGGAGGAAGCACCCCGTGTTTGTGTCGATAGGTTCGTTCCACGTACGCAAGGAAATCTTCCAGATCCCGGGTTTCAAAGGGGGTGATCTCCACGCCACGGCGTTCCGCAGCACGCAGTTGTTCCCGTAAACTTTTACGATAGAGGACCCGCGGGTCCTCCTCCAGATCCAGCCGGTGTTCGGTGACCCAGGCGGCAGGACGGGGTCCGGGCTGAAGTTCTTCTCCCCGATCCACCCATTCCAGCCGTCCGATGGGCTGCGGTAGATGGTCCCACAGTTCTTCCCAGCGGAGCCAGCCGGGTTCGGGCCGGTTGCTTCCGCCGGGTGTGCCCAGGGGCAGGGAGGAGAGGTGATGGAAAGCGGCACGCTTTCTGTGAAGGAAAAACAGAGTTTTTCCCTGGAGGGTAAGGGGGAACACGGATCCCCCGAGTCCTTCTGCCAGGGCATCCAGAAAAGCAGTCTGGAGAAAAGGGGAGGGGGAAAGGGGCATGGGTAAAGGCGGGGCGGGCACGTGCCCGCCCCGCCCGGATTCTTTTACTGCAGCTTCTTAAAGCCGGGCACGCGCTGCACTTTGATCTGGGAGATCTGCACGGTGTTGCCCGTGATGGAGGAAATGGTCAGCGAGCCGTAGTACCGGTCATTGCCGCGCTGCAGGGCGAAAGCGTACACG
>JALUJC010000326.1 GCA_027053375.1 Caldifarciminota bacterium | reverse complement strand
CATTCCGGAGGATCCGCAAAAGATCGGGGTCATCATGGAATATGCGGGTGAACTCTCGGAAGAGGAAGCGTGTGCACTGGTGCGGTCCATGGCCGGGGAAGCCATGGCAAGAAGGGGGATTGCGGTCAAAACCATTCGCGTCCGTTCAGCCAGTACACGCGTGGAAGACCGACCCACGGCGGCTTTTGCCGGGGCGGTGCTGGTCCCGGAACAGGAGTAAAACCATGGAGGAACGTCAGGAACTGCCTCCCCTGAGTTTTCAGGAACTGCACGGGGTGGATTCCGGAATTGTTTTTCACACCAGCAACATCCTGTATCATGCACGCTCGGAAATTCAGGATATCCTGGTGATCCAGACCCGGGATTACGGGCGCGTGCTGGTGCTGGACCGGCTGGTGATGACCACGGAACGGGATGAGTTCTATTACCACGAAGCCCTGGTGCATCCGGTCATGCAGCATCATCCCGCGCCTCATCGTGTGCTGATCCTGGGTGGGGGGGACGGAGGAACACTACGAGAAGTGCTCCGTTATCCTGAGGTGGAACAGGTGACCCTGGTGGAGATTGATGAGAAGGTGATTGAGGTGGCCCACGAGTTTTTCCCCGAACTTGCCCGCTCTTTTCGGGATCCCCGGGTGGATGTGCGCATTGAGGATGCCTATGCCTTCGTTCAGCACGCGGAAGAACGCTTTGATGTGGCCATTCTGGACACCTCCGATCCGGTGGGTCCGGCCCAGGTGTTCTATACAAAAGACTTTTTTCTTGCGCTCAGGGAGCGCCTGGAGCCGGTCAGCGTGATTTCCGTTCAGGCCGAGTCCGTGCATTTTCACCGGAAGCGAATCGTGGATCTCTATCGCATCCTGAAAGAGGTGTTTCCCACCGTGCGCCCCTACACCGCCCCGGTTCCTTCCTATCCCGGTGGAACCTGGTGCTTCATGCTGGCCTCCCCCCAACCTTCCCTGCCGGCTTTTCGCAAAGAGGTCCCCGAAGCCCATGATCTCCAGTTCTATCACGAGGGTCTGCATACCGCGCTGTTCCAGCTCCCAGCTTTCCTGAAACGGTTGCTGGAGCAGGCATGACGGCGCCGCAGGTGCTGGGCGTTCCCTCCGAGGGGAAGGAGAACTTTCTCAAAGGATGTGCGCTGGGCCCCGCGTGGATCAGGTGGGGATTCCAGTCCATTGAAGACTGGAGTGCCTGGCAGGAGGCACCCGTGCCCCCCTTTGTGGATCGGGGAGACCTTCCCATGGATGTGGAATCGGATTCCGGTGCGGCGCGCGTCGGGAAGATCCGTGAAGCGCTTACCAGCATGGGCGACGAACCGCTTCTCCTTCTGGGGGGCGACCATCTGGTGACCTATCCGGCTGTACGCCGTGCTCTGAAATTTCACCCGGACCTGGTGGTGGTCCACCTGGATGCCCATCTGGATGCCCGGGACCGGTATCTCGGTGAGCGGTGGAGCCACGCCACCGTGATGCGCCGGTTGCGGGAACATCTGCCGGCAGAGCGTCTCTTTTCCATCGGTATCCGGAGCAGGGCGGTAGAAGAGGAGGTGGACTGGACCGTACTTTCCGGTGCATCGGCGGAAGTGCGGTTGCGGGCTCTGGAGGGTCCGGTCTATCTTACCCTGGATGTGGATGTGCTGGATCCGGCTTTTTTCCCGGCGGTGAGCAATGCGGAACCGGGTGGGGTCTCCGTGGACACGGTGATCTCCTGGATTTCGGCGCTGCGTGGGAAGCTGGTGGGTGCCGATCTCGTGGAGGTGAATCCTGTGGCGGCCGGTGGAAGTGTGGCTTTTGCTGCGGTGGCAGGCGTGCTGTTGAGGGAACTTCTGGTGGCCTTTTCATGAGCCCACGCAAGCGGGAGACATCCCGGGAGAAAGCCCATCGCCTGCGCGAGGTGCTGAATCGTCTGGAAGATCACCCGGCCCTGCGAAACGCTCCGGTTTTTGGACTCAAGAAAGCCAAGCGTACCCCTTTTCAGGCGCTGGTGGCCACACTCCTTTCCTCGCGGACGCGGGATGAAACCACCCTTCCTGTGGTGGAACGGCTTT
>JALUJC010000325.1:5500-6988 GCA_027053375.1 Caldifarciminota bacterium | reverse complement strand
GGTGTGCCGATCGGCTGGGGGGTCCAGAACCCCAGCCGATCGGCACACCCCCAGAAAAGGGGAAAAGAGATCTCAGGCACCGGGACGGACCGGCTGGATGGGGTTTCCATCCAGTTCCACCCGATACCTTCGACAGCCAAGAATTCGAATGCGGATCAGGTGTTGATCCGTTTCCGCCACCACCAGACCGGAAATGGGCCCCGCATCCCCGGAAGGGGTGGGACAGTTCACGCTGTAGACCAGGGATTCCGGTGTCGCCATCCGGAAAGAGAAATCTGCAAACCGCATGGACCCCCCGAGCCACATCACTCCGTCCCGGAGCGTATCTCCGGGGCGCCAGGCGGGATCCTGTGGGCGGAACCGGATGGACCAGCTACGATACACGGCAGGGATACGCACCAGCTGACCGGTGGCGGAATCCGTGAATTCTGCCTTCCATGTCCAGTTGGTTTGCACGGAAAAGGTTTGCTGCTGATGATCTGAGGAGAGTGAACCCTTCTGATAGAAGTGTACCAGAAGGGTTTCCGTATCCACTGTGGCCTCAAAACCATGAAGGAAAAAGGAATCCACGCGCCCGGGATTGTCCACCGTTACACTCCCCACAAATGGATCCTGGTCATTGTTGTCCACCGCACTGACCCGACCATGGATACGGAAAGTAAAGAGTGCACCCGAAGCAGAATCAAACACCGTGGTGTCGCAATTCACAGAAAAGAAAGCCTGAACCGGGACACCGTCCATATCGAGATCGGTGGTGTCTCCCCCGTATTGCTCAGTACACGCCTTGAGAATACTTGCTCTCAGATCCGGCCGCTTCCCAATGGATGGGAATCCAGAAAGCCAGCCATCGGTCTTCATCAGGCGCCCCTGATTGACTTCCTGGCCCGCCCCTTCCACGCCGTCCAGGACTGCCCCTGCCACAAAGGCGGCATCGGACGCGTCCATCCCGGTGGTCTCTTTCTTCTGACAGGCCATCCCCATCAACCCTCCCACCAGAAACACGATCATCAGGGTTCGGCGAACCATGGGTCTCCTCCCGTTCGGTTCGTGTCCAACTGGAAAGATACAGGAGGGAACTCGAACGGATGGTGATTCTTTTCACATGATTGACGGATCCCACGGGATTCTCTATACTAAAGGGCACACGCAGGGAGGAGAGAACGATGAAGTACGCACTGATTCAGATCGGTGGACATCAATTTCGCGTGCAGGAAGGAGACCGTGTGGTGGTTCACCGCCTTTCCACACCGGAAGGGGAAACGGTATCGCTGGATCGCGTTCTGGCGCTTCGAACGGAGAAAGGGTTTCAGACTGGAAAACCCACCCTGGACGGTGTGCGCGTCGTCGCCCGTGTGGTGCGTCATTTCAAAGGGAAAAAGGTTCTGGTCTTCCATTTCAAACGGCGGAAAAACGTTCACAAGCTGCGGGGGCATCGGCAGCCTCTGACTGAACTGGAAATTCTCCAGATTGAGGGGAGCTGAGTGGAGG
>JALUJC010000325.1:0-5490 GCA_027053375.1 Caldifarciminota bacterium | reverse complement strand
ATCGTCTCTCCACCCCCGTTTCCCCGGGGGTTGAATCCCTGAAGGTCGCCCTGCATCCAGGGGTTGATTCGGTTGCTTTTACCTGGTCAGGTGTTCCCCTGCGTGGAACCACTGTGGTGGCCCGGACCTACCCCGTCGGACGCCCTTCTACTGAGCGGGTTATCAACCTTCCGCCGATCGCTGTTTCTCTTGTACCCTCCACATATCAAACCATGCTCCGGGTCCTCTTCTCCCACCCCCTTCCTGCACCCGGAACTCTGCATGTTTCAGGGTTTACCCATCCTTCCACCCGTCTTCTTCCTCCCCACCCTGCCCTGACCGGCTCATCTCCCGATGTACCTCACCTGTTGATTGTGACCACCGCCGACCTGGATTCGGTGGTGCGCCGTTACGCCCGCTACAGGGAAACGCGAGGGGTAGAGGTGGAGGTGATCACGGTGGAAGAGATCGATCAAATTCGGCCCGAAGGAACCCGCCGGGAACGGATACGTGCCTTTCTGAGAGACCAGGTTGCGCAGGGAAGAATTCAGTATGTTTTTCTGGTGGGCCCCCTTTCCCGGATTCCTGCCGCCTACACACGCGTCCGTGGCGTGTACCCGCCGCTCACCTTCTATGAGACAGTTCCCACCGATCGTTACTACGCACATCTGACGGGCACCCTCAACGAAGACGGAGACACCCTGATCGGAGAACCCGAAGATGGGTTCAATCCCGCCCAGTCTCCTCCACAGCTGGCAGTCGGACGCCTGGTGGTTCAGAATCCTGACGAATTTCGCCTGTACATGGAAAAGGTCCAGCGGTATCTGGATGGATTCCGTGAAGATGCGCCGGGGCTTGTGCTTGCCCCGAAACTCTCCCCTTCCCTTCCTGCAACTCTGTACACGGGGTTTATCCTGAGCGACCTGTCACTGGATACCCTCTTTCTCGCCGAATCCGGGGGACAGACCGTGTCCCGTTCAGCCTTTCTTTCAGCACTTCAGCATCCACCGCAATGGATTTTGTCCGTCAATCATGCCTACAACGACATTCTTGAACTGAACTATTCCCCCTGGAGGGAGATGCGCTATGCTTCCTTTGCGGCCCTAGACACGGCTTCACCTCCCATGGTATGGTTTGTCATCGCCTGTGAAACAGGGGCCTTTGACGAGGGTTCCATCAGTCAGGCACTTCTCCTGGAAGCCCGGGGAGGCGCTGTGGCGTACTACAGCATGACCCGCCTGGATTTCCCGGACATCAGCAAATTTCTTGCACGTTCCTTTTTCCAGAACATGGTTCAGGTACCTTTCCCCAGGATCGGAGATCTGGATCTGGCCGCCCGGGAGTACCTCCGACCCTACACCAGCGGCAATAGCGTACCGCGGTACATCTATATGGGATATGCCCTGCAGGGGGATCCCACCCTTCCGCTGCACCGCTTCCCCACCAAACCTGCACGTCTTGTGTTCCGTCCCCGGTATGATCCTCTCCTCGGCTGGCTTGTGGATGCCCGCCTTTCTCCGGCGGTGGATCCTCAGGCACGAATCGTGCTGGAATACGGAGGGAAACGAGAAATCCTCCCCCTCCCACTTCTCGAACATGCGCTGAAGGGGACGGGGCCGGGCATGCTCCACCTGCGGGCCTGGACCGTGGGTCCCCTACACCAGCCGGATTCACTGCAGCAATGGCTTGTTCGTCCCTCCGGCTGGGCACTCAACTGGGAACTGGATCCTCCTTCCTCTCTGCATCCAGGAGACACCCTTCAGGTTTCCCTCCGTGTGGAGAACGGCACCGCGCGATCCCTGCCCGTGAGCCTCCACCTCTCTCTGGGGGCTCACTTTTCCCGGGTGTATGCGTGGGAGATGCCCCCCCTCCAGCAGACGATCATCCCTGATTCTCCCGTAGTGTTTGTCCTTCCAGGAGAGGACACAGTCCGCCTCCATGCGGACCTCCGTGACCCCCTGGGGCACCCACTGGCATCCGTGGACACCCTGCTGGTGCTCACGCCGGTGATGCCTGTCCCTGTGGCCCACCGGCGTGTGGGAAATCAGCTCTGGCTGTTCCTGGATGTTCCCGATTCCGTACGTCCCACCCTGGTTCAGGTGCGCGTGGACACCTCCGCCCTTCTGCCCGGTCCTGTATGGCTCCATCCGTCTTCGGGAGGGATCCTGCAGCTGGGACCCTGGACCCTTCCTTCTGGCGTTCAGCGCGTGCAGATCCAGCTTTCCCAGCCAGGTTACACACTCACGTTTCATCGCATGGTGCTGGATGCCCCTCCTGCTCCCATGGACACCCTTCAGAGCCGGGCTTTGCCTGGTGGAAGTGAACTGTACCTCAGGGGAACCACATGCACCGGCCTGCTCCTGGAACATCCTCCAGACGGGAAAGTCCAGATCCTTCACCGCACCGATCTGCCGGCTCCCCTGGACTCAACCCTTCGGGCCAACCTCCATGTGGACTGCCTGGATCGATTTGGCGGAGCCTGGACCCTGGCCGATTCTTGGACACCTGTCCGTGGACCGATCCCCACATCGGGCACCCCGATCCTTCTCTCTGAACCCGTAAATTTCGCAGACCCGGTCCCGGATTCTTCTTCCACACGTATTGTGCTGTACAACGGTGCTGTGGCGGTGTACAGGCACCCCGATGGATCCCTGGTTCAGTACGTGCCACCGGTGAATCCATCTGCGGAGGTGTTTATGCGACCCACGGCGGCACGCATGAACCCTGGAGGCTGGACCCTGGTGTTTGCCCAGCGCAACCCTTCCGGGATCCGGATGATCCACCCGGACGGTCGTTCTCTGTGGATTTCCGGGTCTTTTCCCCTTACGAGCGTCTACATCGCCTGGGACGGGGATGGGGACGGCCAGGACGAGGTCTATATCCCTGCGGGAAGCCGATTGCTCCGTCTTACCCCTGCAGGTACGGTGGACACCCTGCTCACGTCCATCCAGATCCAGGGAACGCCCGCGCTCAGTCTGCAGCCTGACACCGCCCTGCTCCTTTCTGTCCGGCTGGGCGGACTGCCCCACCTCCTGCGTTACCGATTGCGTGATGGGTTTGTGGATACTGTGACTTCCCTTGTATGGGGGGGTGGGGTGTACGTTGGCCAGCTGGATGCAAACCCGGATGAAGACCTGGTGTTCGTCTCCGGGTCCGGCCTGGAAATCCGACACGGCGATGGGACGCTGCTGGATACCCTTCCCCTTTCTGTCCACAAGCGATGGGTATCCCTGGTGGATCGAAACGGAGATGGACAGAGTGAACTGTACCTGCCTGTGCGTGAGGGCTCGTCCTATCGCATCCTCGGGCTGTCTCCGGCAGGTGATACGGTATTCGCACCCCCGATCACCTGGGACCGGGGCCTTGCCTTTGGCACCCCGCTCACCGGATGTGATTCCCTGTTGTTCTATGGGAACAGGGGAGATGAACTGTGGGGATGGGGGACAGAATGGGTGCATATGCGAATGCCCGGGAAAACGGCGGGAAGCGTAACGGTTCTGCGCGGGGAGATCCGGGTACTCTCCTGGCTCCGCGCGGGGTTCTTCATTTTCCCCACACCCACCACCTGCAACAGCCCGTCCTGGCCCATGGCGGACCATGACCATCGCCGAACACGGAACCAGTGGACTTCTGCATCGATTCTTGCAACCTTTTCGGGAAGACACTCACCCCATCTTCTTTTGCAGGCACCCACAGTCTACACCCGTGAAGCTTTCTCCGCTCAGTACCGACATGCCTTTCACCGTGGTCAGCTCTTTCTGATCGACCGTATGGGACGGCGATATGTCCAGCCCGATCGTTTGCCTTCCGGCGTCTACTGGTTGATCCAGAACCAGAAACCCCGGAACAACATTCAGAAAATCCTGATTCTCCCATGAAGCATCATCCACGTGAAACCCTTTATCGCCAGCTGGTGGAGGAATACCGAGAGCAGGAACGTATCCTCGCTGACCCGGCGGTCTATCAGGATCCCCAGCGTTCCCGGGACCTGCTCCAGAAGCTCAAACAACGCCGTGAGGTGGCGGAACGTGCAACGCAGTTCCTCAAGCTTCTGGAAGACTTTCGGGCACTGAAAGAACTGGAACAGGAAGGAGTGCTGGACGAGGAACTGCTTCAGGAAGCCCAAGAACTGGAAACCAGGCTCCTTCAGCTGGATCAGGAACTCCAGCGACTGCTTCTTCCACGGGATCCCGATCTGTCCAGAAATGCCGTACTTGAGATTCGCGCCGGTGCAGGAGGAGAAGAAGCTGCGCTGTTTGCCGCAGATCTCATGCGGATGTACACCCGGTACGCCGAACGGAAAGGATGGAAGGTCTCCATCACCGACCTGCATACCAGCGATCTGGGCGGGGTCAAGTTCGCCACCCTGCTGATCGAGGGAGATCACGCCTATGGCTGGCTTCGTTTTGAGTCCGGCGTCCATCGTGTTCAACGTGTTCCGCGTACGGAATCCGGCGGAAGGATCCACACGTCCACTGCATCCGTCGTGGTCCTTCCCGAGAGTGAGGATTCTGACATTGCGCTGGATCCTTCCACATTAAAAATTGAAACCTTCCGTGCCAGTGGCCCCGGAGGGCAACACATGCAGAAAAATGAGACGGCCGTGCGTGTGGTTCATCTTCCTACAGGCATCACTGTGGTCTGTCAGGACGACCGGTCTCAGCACCGGAACCGTGAACGCGCTCTGCGGATTCTCCGGGCGAGACTCCAGGATCTCCAGCGTGCCGAAGAAGCGCGCAGACTCGGGCAAATTCGACGGGCCACCATCGGGACAGGAGACCGCAGTGAAAAAATCCGTACGTACAATTTCCCGCAAAATCGGGTGACCGATCACCGAATCCATCTCACGCTGCACCAGCTGGACCAGATCCTTGATGGAGACCTTGACCCTCTGGTGGAAGCCCTGCTGGCAGAGGAGGAACGCCGTCGTGTGGCAGAGCTTCACGCTCTGGACCATTCTCCGAAGAACCCTGGCTGACGTCACCGATACGCCCGGGACCGAAGCGCGTGAAATGCTGATCGCAGCCGCAGGGGTGGATCCCTTTCATCATCTGCACCACCCGGTCACGCGGGAGGCTGTTCAGCGTTTGAGGGTGTGGGTCCGTGCCCGGAAACGGGGAACGCCCCTCGCCTATCTCACAGGCGAGCGTCCCTTCCTGGGACTCACCTTCCAGGTCCACCCCGGGGTTTTCATCCCCCGGGCGGACAGCGAGGTTCTGGTCCTGGAAGCAGAAAAACGCCTGAAAAATCATCCAGACCCAAGAATTCTGGATCTGGGAACGGGGACAGGGGTGCTTCTGCTCACCCTCCTTCATCGTTTACAGCGAGGAAAGGGGACGGGACTGGATCGATCCCCCATCGCCCTGAAGACCGCCCGGCAAAACGCTCTTCGTCTCGGTCTCACGGATCAGACACGCTGGATTTATGGCGATGCGGCACACCTTCCCTTCCGGGAAGCCACGTTTGATCTTGTGATTGCCAACCCACCTTATGTGGCGGGACCCCATGAAA
>JALUJC010000324.1 GCA_027053375.1 Caldifarciminota bacterium | reverse complement strand
TACCGGAAAGCATGGTTCACATAGAGGATCTTTGCCTCAAATCGATCCCGAATCTCGTTCATGGGGGTGGTGGGGTCCGGATCCAGCGTTGCCCACAGACTGTCCCACACCGCCGCCCGACGATCCGGAGGGGCCTCCTGAAAGGCACGCACGGCGTGGTCGTCCATCACATAGCGCAGCAACTCCACCGTCATCCGGAGTTCCCGGTCGGACATATGGTCAAAACGAAACACATAAAAGGGGGTGGTCCGTACCTGCGCAGGGTTTCCAGATCGGACTTCCAGCACAAACAATCCGTTGGGAAAGTTCTTGAGAGGGAAACGGAGGGCGGTGGGGGATTGCCGGAAGGTGACATGATCTTCCAGAACCACAACATTTCCCTGAAGTACACGGAACACCGCAGGCAACGAATCGGACCGCCCCTCCCAGTAAATCAGGAAACGGGGATCCCGGCTGGTGTAAACGGGAAACCGCAGGATCTGCAGGGTATCCGCAGGGATTGGAGTGGACAGCCACACGGAGGCGTTTTCCGGTGTGCCGGCAAGTTCAAAACGATATCCCCAGAGGGCACGACTGGTCAGGGCATCCCACCCCTCCACCTCCACCCGATAACGATCCCTTCGGGCAAGCACCAGGTTATAAGAACGGGTCAAAAGCGCCAGCGTGTCGGAAACCACAAAGGACTGCTGGTAGAACGCCTCACGCAAAGGCTTTCCCTTTCCATCCTTTACCCGGACACGAAGTTCAAACAGCGCATGACGGTTGCGCACCACCAGCTCGTCCCTGGGGATCCGCGCAAAAACACGGAGGGTGTCCGCCGCTTCTCCGGGCAGGAGATAGATGCCCACCCGGCTCATGGGTTCCGGGGGCATCCAGAGAAAGGTCTGCAGGATCCACACCCACATCACGATGCACCACCTCCAGGAAGATCATACAGAGTCACCCGGGAATCCGCAACCCTTTCCCGGGGAGGGGGAGAGGGAAGAACCCCCAGATCCGTGAAGAAAGCCCGAATAAGGGTTCCCGGGGTCACATCAAAGGCGTCATTGCGCACATCCACCGTTTCCGGGGCGATGGGACAGCCATGACAGGACAGGACTTCCCGGGCAGGTCTGGACTCAATGGGGATCTGCCCCCCCTGTTCCAGTTCTGGATCAAAGGTGCTCATGGGTGCCGCTACATAGAAGGGCACCCCATAATGGTGCGCCACAATGGCCAGGGTGAGGGTGCCAATCTTGTTCGCCGTATCCCCGTTCCGCGCAATACGGTCTGCCCCCACCACCACTGCATCCACCTTACCTTCTGCCATCACCGCGGCGGCCTGGTGGTCCACCAGCAGTGTGGCGGGTAGGCCCAGCGTAACCGCCTCCCAGGCTGTGAGCCGCGCACCCTGCAGCAGGGGGCGGGTCTCCAGGATCCACAGGCGCGCAAGGCGCCCCTCCCGATGCAGGGTTTCCGCGACGGCAAATGCGGTCCCCATCCCCGGTGTGGCCAGATGGCCGGTGTTGCAAATGGTCATCAGGCGAATCGCAGCTCCCTGAAGGTGATCCGCACCTGCACGGCCGATGGCAACGGTGACCTCCTGTTCGTATTGCTCCACCGTCTGTGCTGCACGGAGCAGCATGGCCACATCTTCACCGTGCACCTGTAACACCCGTTCCATCAGCTTCATGGCGTGAAACAGGTTCACCGCGGTGGGGCGGGTTCTGCGAAGCCGCGCGATGGCCTCCTCTGCACGCACACCGGTCAGGACAGCCAGCACCACCCCATAGGCTGCCGCCACCCCGATCAGCGGTGCACCCCGCACGGCAAGGGTCTCAATGGCTTCGGCGACCTCTTCCAGCGAACGGGCTTCCAGAACACGAAGTTCCCGGGGAAGGGCACGCTGATCCAGCAAGCGAAGGACCGGGATGGAAGGGTCAAAGGCGAGAACGTCGGGGAATGCCATCACAGAGAAATGGAGCCGAGGGGATTCGAACCCCTGACCCCCTGGTTGCAAACCAGGTGCTCTCCCACTGAGCTACGGCCCCAGTTGTGTACACAGAAAACAGCCCGCAGATGGCGCTCAGGCA
>JALUJC010000323.1 GCA_027053375.1 Caldifarciminota bacterium | reverse complement strand
GCAGGCTACCCTCCCCCCGGACCCCCGCCTGAAAACTCACAGAAGGAAGGAGATATCCGGACAGGGAAAGGTCGCCGCTTCCACCCCACATCAAATCGTTCCGGTAAAGATCCAGGGATGGCCGGAGCCACCATCCCCACATACGAAAAGCCCAGGTTGTACCCAGACGTAATTGTTCCACCGCATCCGGCCGACGGACCCACTCCGCAAGCACGGACCAGCGCAAGGTGCCAGGCGCGCCGGAAAGCTCTGCGCCCAGCACCTGCCGGGGCTGGTTGGTGGGAAGAAGAGAGGAACGCACCAGCGCCGGTGTCCACTCCACCCGGTCCCACCGTGCATAAAGGGCCCCCCGGAGAGACCAGGGCAGAGGTCCACGCACGCCCGTCCGCAATCGGGTGAGTGCCCAGGATGGAAGATCCGGGGCATACAGCGTCGCAGGATACCGGTTGATCTGGAAGGAAAGCCAGCCAAATACCTCTCCGTGTCGCGCAATGGAACGGAACAACCAGCGCTCACGCTCCACCTGCCCCCGCTGCCGATCCTGGACCACCCCCGTGCGAACCTGAATGCCTCCAGGGGAACCACCGAGCCAGCCACCCAGCCGGATCCTTCCGGACGTGGGCAGGGAATCCGCCTGCGCTGGCCAGCCCATCAAAAAGCCCCCACGCACACGGGATCCCCGGGTATACACCAGCGACAGCCCATCCACCATCCCTCCTTCCGGAAAAGAAGCGGGGACAAACCGCCCCCCCTGAAACATCCATCCGGAAGTCTGGTAGGAAAAGGCACCCTCATACAGGGTCCACCACCGCTCGCGGTCCGGTACGCTCAAAACCTGGGTGCGCACCACCCACCGATGGCGTCCCCACAGGTGAATGGTCCAGCCTTTCCGACGATTCTCACCGGTGTACGCCACCACACGGAAACGCGCCGTGGAAACCTGGCTCCAGCGTCCTCCCCCCAGATCCAGTCGCTCCCCATCCACGCTGGTGACCCCCGAGATTCTCCACGGAACCCCAGAAGCCGAACGCGATGTGTTCATCTCCCTGCGGGAGAGAGGTTGACCGGTGGACTGTCCCGGACTGCCTGAAGGGATAGGGAACGCCCGATCCCCCGGAAGAATGGTTTTTTGTTCTTCCAGAATTCTGCACAGGGCGGTGCGACGGGTCAGGCTCACCACTTCCACCCGCCCCAGCGTATCTGCGGAATCCCGGACCACCACCAGCACCATGCCCACATGCAATCCCTGATTCCTGCCACCCTCCAGATAGACCTCCTGTCCTGCACGGTAGGATACCGGAAACAGGGAAAGCAGGATCCAGATCCAGCCCATGTTTAATCTCCTCCTTCTCCTTCACCGCTCCCCGTGGGGTGGCACTGGAGACAGGCCTGGCTGTCGTACACAAAACCCGACACTTCTCCATGCTGCGCCCGGGTGGTGCTCTCCGTATGACAGGTCAGACAGGTAAACACCGCGTAGTTCCCGGGATCCGGATGGCACCGGGCACAGGATGACCAGGTGCCTGCATGGCTGCCGCTGTAGATGGGGAAATACAGCCGATCGTGCTGCCGAAAACTGGCTGGACGCCAGGCCATCATCGTGTGGCACAGCTCACACTGAAGTGGAAACTGCAACGCCTGATGGTCCGGATCGGTCACGGATGCATACAGCGATGCGTGGCAGGCATAACACTGGGTATGCAGTGTTGCGTATTCCCGGGGTGCACCCGGGCGGTGGCAGGTCTCACAGTCCAGACGCGCATGGGCGCCCACGAAGGCAAAGGTGGTCTGTCGGTGGACCCGCCGGAGATCCCGGATTTCCCAGATATAGGGATCATGACAGCGCGCACACCGGGATCCAAAGGCGCCCTCATGGGGATCCTGATGGCAGGAACTGCAGGCATGATCTGCCAGGGAAAAATCACGAATGTCGTGGCACTGTACACATGACACCCCCTGATGCGCACCCTCCAGCACAAATCCGGTCTCACTGTGATCAAACAGCAGAGGCTGACGCAGGGGACGCCAGCCTGTCTCTGTGTGGCAGCGATCGCAGGAAAGGCTCAGGTTGTGATG
>JALUJC010000322.1 GCA_027053375.1 Caldifarciminota bacterium | reverse complement strand
TCCCCGAATGGTGGCACCGGATCTTCGTTTTACAATCCTCATCCCCGATGGGAAGCCGGACGCACCCGGTATCAGCTTGGTGCGGCCCATGAGTTTGGTCACGTCCTGGGACTCTGGGACAAACGGCACAGGGGTGCCGGTTTCGCGGTTTGAGCTTGTGGATGTGACGGGCCGGCGGGTGGCGGTGGTGAAGGATGCGCTGCGGGCGGTGCTTTCGCCGCCTCATCGGGGGATTTTCCTGATCCGGGCGGTGTTTCCGGATGGTCGGGTGGCGAAACAGAAGGTGGTGGCGGTCCGGTGAACAAACCCCATGGCGACACCAGGTAGGGGTGGGGGTGAAAAGATGATGGGCATCTGGCTGCTTTGGCTTGCAACACAGATGATCCCGCCGGTGGAGGTGGCGAAGGAAGGCTGGTGGATGGTGGCGAGAGGGGCCCTTTCTCGCCGGGCAGTGCAGACGCAGGTGGGAGAGGGATTGAAAGAACCCTGGATCGTGTGGGTGGACACGGGAGGGACGGTGGGCGAACCCGTGATCGGTGATGTGGATGGCGACGGCATCAATGAGGTGGTGGATCTGAAACACCGGGAATTGCGGGTGCTGGACGTGCCCCGCCAGATAGTGGAATGGCGCTTCACCCCCCCGGACTCGGCCTATTTCGGTGATGCCTGTCACGAGAACACACCGGCGCTTGGGGATGTGGATGGGGACGGGGTGGTGGAGATTGTGGCGATGGATGATTACCACCGGTTGTGGATTCTGGATGCCGTGTCACAACAGGTGGACAAAATGATCCAGTTCCCCATTTTCTATCCCGGATATCAGGGCAGGGAATGTCCTCATTCTCCTCCGTTCGTTGTGGATCTTGAGGGGGATGGCACGCCGGGCATTCTGGTGGGGGGGCAGGGGCCCACGTCCGACACGCGTACATACCTGTACTATATCCTGCCCTGTTATGCCCGAACCGGAGACCAGTGTCAGGACACCCTCATGTGGCGAAAAGAAATTTCTGTATGGGAACCTCCTCCTTTGCCCATGGGGGATTACAACGGCGACGAATCTCTGGAAATGAGTTTCTGGGATTTTTTGCCTGAACCCAATCAGCTTACGGTTTTGAAGGCCGATGGTACGGTCCTCTGGTCTCGCACACCGCCCAACGGTGACAGTATGGCTCTTCCGCAGGCTGTTTTAGACCTGGACAATGATGAGGCAAAAGAACTGGTGGTCGTTGGAAGCCGCTGGATCACCTATGTCCTAGATGCCGCAACCGGCAACCTCAAATGGGATTTTCCTACCTGCGGCACCCTTTTGATGGCTTTCGCCGACATTGATCTGGACGGCCAGATAGAGCTTTTCTGCGGATGGGGGTTCCGCACGGTTCGGGCGCTGACCCCCTACGGGTATGTCAAATGGCAGACGGTCCTTCCCACCACACCAGGCTCAGGATTGGGCTCCCGTCCCATCATCGGGGATTTTCATCCCTCTCCAGGTCTGGAAAGCTTTATCTGCACGCTGCCGGAAGGGTTGTTTTTGCTTTCTTCAAGGGGAGAGGTCCTGTGGGCGGAATATCAGGTGTACACACCCTGCGGTGCGGCGGCAGGAGATGTGGACGGCGATGGTTTTTCAGAACTGGTGGTCAACGGACGATACGGCACCTATATCTTTGACCGCCCCACCGACGTGGAGGAAACACCTTCTGAACCCTCTGGTGAAGATCACGGCTTTCGTTTGATTCCGGGAGGTTTTGCGCTGCGGAGACCCTATCCCGTAACGGTCTATGATCTCACGGGCCGGAAAGTCTTTTCGGGGAAAACCCGTCTGCTTCGCCTTCTGCCCGGCGGCTATGTGGTGCACCTGCCGGAGACGACCCTCAAAATGGTGATTCCTCTCCCTGCCCCCTGAGGGGAAGGGTGCATCAACTTCTTTTTTTCATGCTGCCACCTGGAACGGTAAAGATCCTTTCACTGCCGGACCTGATATGGGATACAACGCTGCAGGTTGTTACGCGACAACCTGTACTGTGCCAGGAAGGTGAGCCACCGGAGGGAGCACCGGGAATGGGGAGGGGCATGGCGGATGGGGA
>JALUJC010000321.1 GCA_027053375.1 Caldifarciminota bacterium | reverse complement strand
GATCAACGTTTTTGCCCCCTTCAGCTTTCCTCCTGTGGATACGGGAGAACTCCTGGTGGTGCGGGGTGTGGTCACCGAATACCAGAATCTGACAGAGATCTTTGTTTCCAGCAGTGGGGATCTTTTGCGGGTGGGTCGGGCTGTCCAGCCCGCGCCCCGGATCCTTTCGCTGAACCAGGGCATCGGGGAGTCGCTGGAAGGGATGCTGATCCAGGTGGAGAAAGGGGTGGTGG
This sequence comes from Caldifarciminota bacterium, assembly GCA_027053375.1. GTDB lineage: Bacteria > Hydrothermota > Hydrothermia > S141-80 > S141-80 > JALUJC01. The sequence continues at coordinate 1,854 of JALUJC010000321.1, read as the reverse complement.
GAAGGGAACCCTATCTCTCCGGACAGGGGTGGACCTTCCCGGTGTGGAATGGGAATGCGGTGGTGCAGGTGTATGTCTATCCAGCCACAGGAGCCATTCCTGAAGTTCAGCAGCTCCATAAGGGGGACCTGGTGAAAGTCACCGGAATTGCAGGTCAGTATGGCGCCACCTATCAACTTCTCCTTCGGGACACGTCCGATCTATCCCTTCTGACCCCTTCCGCACAGGAGGGCATCACCCTGTCGCTGCGTCCCTCCGTGGTGGCCTTTGAACTTGGCGAACGGCTGGAAATGACCATCCAGGTGCCCGGTGATGCGGAGGTCTCGGTGACCATTCACGATCTCGCCGGGCGGCGGATGGCCCGTGTACTGGAACGTGCGGTGGGGCCCCAGCAATTGCTGTGGGACGGGATGACGGATGCAGGACGACGTGCCCCTGCAGGCATCTATCTTCTCCACGCACGAATCCGTCTGGGCAACGGGAGCATCCGGGATCTGTACCGCACTTTTGTGATCGGGATTCCCCGCTGAGCAATGAAACTGCTTTCGGATGAGCTTTCGCGGTCTCCCCAGCCGCACGATGTGGATGCGGAGCGGGAGATCCTCGGTGCCATGATGATCTCGGAACATGCGCTGGAACGGGGGCTGGACCTGCTTCGCCCGGATGATTTCTACCTGGACATCCATCAAAAGATTTTTGAGGCCATCTCCGCACTTTTCTCCAGGAAAGAGCAGGTGGATCGGCTATCGGTCAAGAACGAACTGGAGCGCATGGGCGAACTGGAAAAAGTGGGTGGCCTGGAATATCTCAATGAACTCTCCTCCATGGTGTTTTCTCCCTCCCTTCTGGAAAAGCATGCACGCATTGTTCTGGAGAAGTCGCTTTACCGCCGGATGATTACGCTCTCCTGGGAAACCGCACAGGAGGCCATGGAGGAATCCGTCCCTGCAGAGGAATTGCTTGACCTGGTGGAAAACCGCTTTCTGGAACTGCGGGAAGAACGAATTCGCCGGGAGTTTGAACATCTGAAGGAACCTCTGGGGAAAGCCATGAACACCATCCAGGCTGCCATTCAGATGGGTGAAGACAATGTGGTGACCGGTCTTCCCACTGGATTTGACGAACTGGACCGGTACACCACCGGCCTGCACGCGGGGGAGCTGATTGTGGTGGCGGCACGTCCTGCGATGGGAAAAACCAGCTTTGCCCTGAATCTGATCCATCACATCAGCGTGAAACATAAACTTCCCACCGCCATCTTTTCCCTGGAGATGCCTGCCGAACAGCTGGCCATGCGCCTGCTTGCCATGGAGGCAAAGGTGGATGTGCAGCGCATGCGTCAGGGGAAACTGGATGAGCGCCGGGAGGTGCCCCGCCTGCGGGAGGCGCAACTCACCCTGGAAGAAGCGCCGATCTATATTGATGATTCCGGCTCCCTCACCCTCCTGGAACTGCGTACGAAGGCGCGTCGCGCGCAGCGGGAATACGGCATTCGTGCCCTGTTTGTGGACTATCTTCAGCTGCTGCACACCCACGAACGACGTTTTCAGGGAAACCGCCAGCAGGAAGTGGCAGAAATCTCCCGTTCGCTGAAATCCCTGGCCAAAGAGCTCAGCATTCCTGTGATTGCGCTCTCTCAGCTGAGCCGCGCCGTGGAACAGCGGGAGGACAAACGTCCCCGGTTGTCGGATCTTCGGGAAAGCGGTGCCATTGAGCAGGATGCGGACCTGGTGCTGTTTCTGTACCGACCGGAGATGTATGAGCCCACCAATCCGGATGTGCAGGGCCTCACCGAGGTGATTATCGGCAAACAGCGGAACGGGCCTTCGGGTGTTGGTGTGAACCTGTATTTTG
>JALUJC010000320.1 GCA_027053375.1 Caldifarciminota bacterium | reverse complement strand
ATCAGGGAATGATCAAGTTCCGGTTCATTGATGATTCGCTGGATTCACCGTATACTTTGAAACGTACAACATTTCCATGAACCGGTCTCGGGCGGATACACCTGCGGGGTGTCATCCACGAAGACAAGGAGTGGATCTATGAGGGTTTTTTTGGGTTTTCTCGTGATGGGGGTGTTGCAGGCTGCAACGCCGCCTTCTGAAAAAGGGGGAAATCAGGAGGTCCATCTCACCCATCTCCAGCGGCTGACCACCCGCGGAGATAATGCAGAGGCCTATTTTTCCTGGGATGGCACCAGGCTGACCTACCAGTCCATGCGCGAAGGGTTTGCAGGTGATCAGATCTTTGTCCTTGACCTGAAAACCGGCGAAGAACAGATGATTTCCACGGGGAAAGGACGCACCACCTGCAGTTATTTTCTCCCCGGCGATTCCCTGGTCCTGTTTTCCTCAACCCATGAAACCCTGGGGGATCAGAAGCTGCAGGGCGGCCACTATGATCCTGAACTGCACGCCTATGTGTGGCCTCTGTACAACTATGACATCTATGTTCGAAACCTCCGTACAGGAGAATTGAAGAAACTCTTCGGTTCTCCGGGGTACGACGCGGAAGCCACAGTGGGGAAAGATGGAAGGATTGTGTTCACTTCCACCTTTGAGGGAGACATGGAGCTTTATATTCTGGATCCGCCTTACAACCGTCCTCCCCGTCGTGTGACCCATCAGGTGGGCTACGATGGAGGTGCTTTTTTTACCGATGATGGGCGGTATCTGGTCTATCGTGGCTGGCATCCTACCGATTCTGCGGAAATTGCGGAATACAGATCCCTGTTGAAAAAAGGGTTGATGAAGGGGGTCCCCCTGCAGCTTTTTGTGTATGATCTTGTGCAGGATACGTTCTGGCAGGTGACGCACAACCAGGCGGTCAACTTTGCACCCTATCCCTTCCACAACGAGAAGCGAATCATCTTTTCTTCCAGCCTTGGGGACCCCAGGATGCGAACCTTCCATCTCTGGGTTGTGAACTTTGATGGAACCGGGTTGCAGCGTGTGACCTCTGCGGCGACGTTCAACGCCTTTCCCATGTTTTCCCCCGACGGAAAAAAGCTGGTCTGGGCCTCTAATCGGTTCAACCCGGACCGGCACCTGAGCGATATTGTGCTTGCAGACTGGAAAGAAACAACGGAGGGTGAAGTCAAATGACGGTGACGTTAGAACTGGAAATCCGGAAGGAGAGAAAGAAATCCGGGGCACGAAAGCTCCGCCGGGCCGGGTATACACCTGGTGTGGTCTACGGTGCACACGAGGAGACCATCCCCGTAAAGGTTCCCACACAGGTGCTGCAGAAGTTCCTTCGTGAACTGCACGGGGAGCAGGTGGTTCTGGAGCTGAAAATTGACGGTAAAACCCTTCAGGGCCTCGTGCAGGATGTACAGAGAGATCCGGTAACGGGGGAACCCATCCATGTGGATTTCCTGGTGCTCCATGCAGGAGAAGCCGTGGAAGTGACCGTACCGCTGGTCCTGGTGGGTGAGGCCCCGGGTGTGAAAATGGGTGGAATCCTGGAACACCTTCTGCACGAAGTGGACGTCCGGGCGCTGCCTGCCAATCTCCCGCCCCACATTGAGGTGGATGTCTCAGGTCTTGGCCTGGGTGATGTGCTCCGGGTCAAAGAGTTGAGGGTACCGGAGGGTGTGGAGATCCTGGAAGATCCCGAGGAACCCATTGTGGTGATCTCCGTACCACGGGGTGTTGAAGAAGCTCCTGAGGCCGAGGAAGGGGGAGAGGCCGAGGAAGGTCAGGCGGGTCCTGAAGGTGGAAGCGCAGAAAGCGAATGATTCATTTTCTTGTGGGTCTCGGGAATCCGGGGCCTGCGTATGCGCTGACCCGACATAACGCAGGCTGGATTTTCTTGGACTGGCTTGCCGAAAGACTGGGGGTTACGTACCACAACCTGGGTCTGGCGGAGGTAGCGGAGTGGCAGCGTTTTAGGTTGGTCAAACCGCAGACCTTCATGAACCTGTCCGGACGGGTGCTTCCTCTGATCCGGAAAATGGAGCCCACCGTTACCCCGGAACAGATCCTGTGGATCTATGATGATGTGGATCTTCCGCGAGGAACAGCGCGATTGCGTCTGCGCGGTTCTGCGGGAAGCCACAACGGTATGCGTTCGGTTCTTGAAGTGCTCCCGGAAGACCGAACCCCCAGGCTGCGGATCGGCATTGGTCCCCGCCCTGAGGATAGGGAATTGCGTGCTTTCGTTCTGGGGGTCATGAGCCAGGAAGAACTGGATGAAATCGTAGCGATATTCCCACGTTTGTGGGAAGGGATTCGTCTCTGGGCCCGGGGGGATGTGGAACGGGCTCAGCAGGTGGTCAATCAACGCGCCCCCCAGGGGGCACGCCAGACAACCAACGGGGAGGGAAATCCATGAATGTTTCCATGATGGTCCTGTTCATGGTTCTTCAGGGACAGGTGTCTCCGCAGGATGTGGACCGCCTCGGGACAGAACTTCTGTCCCCTGTACTCTTTCTGACAGGATCGGGGACCGTGACGTCTGCGTCCCCACACGGCAAACCCTTTCCCATCCCGCACTTCGACCTGGGAGGGGGCGTCAACCTGGTCTATCTCAAAGCAACCAATCCATCCAATGGTCAGACCTTCGATCTCCTGATCCCCTATCCCTATCTTCAGGCGGAATTGGGGCTGACCGGGGGGATGTCCCTGTTGCCCATGGTGGGAGGACTGGGCGCGCTGGATCTTCTTGTGCGCTGGTCTCCACCTCTCCGGTACTTTGGATCCTACCAGGTGGAAAATCCAACCGGCTGGGGCGTCGGTGTCAAGCTTGGAATTTTACGGGACCGCCTGATCCCTCCCATCCCGGGTGTCTCCCTGACCTATATGCACAGTTCGTGGGGAGATCTGGGGCTTGCCTTTGGCACGGAGGGGCTTCCCAGCTATGTCTATACCCGATGGCGCACCACCACCGACGTGCTTCATCTGGATATCTCCAAGAACTTGCTCTTTTTCACACCCTATGCCGGCGTTGCGTGGGAAAGCGGGAAACTGGAAGGACACTTTGCCACGGTTACACGGCAGAACCTTGCCCCGACCCCGGGCAGCCCTTACCGGGCCTCCTATGGTCGAACCTATCTCGGGGTCATCCTGACCCCCTTTCCTTTGCTGAAAGCGGTTGGAGAGTTGAGCTTTTACGCTGGACATATCAGCGGTTCTCTTGCATTAAAAGTGGGAATCTGATCATGCAACGGGGCCGGCTGACCAGCCGTCACCTGCTCGGGCTGGAAACCTTACCCCGGGAGGACATCGAGTTGATTTTGAAGACCGCAGAGGCCTTCTGGGATGTTTTACATCAGCCGATCCCTAAACTTCCCACCCTCCGTGGCCGCACCATCCTGAACCTTTTTTTTGAACCCTCCACCCGGACCAAGGCTTCCTTTGATCTTGCCGCCAAACGCCTCTCTGCGGATCTGGTCAGCATTTCACGCGCAACATCCTCGGTGACGAAAGGAGAGAGTCTGCTGGATACGCTGAAGAACCTTGAGTCCATGCGGATTGACCTGGTGGTGGTACGTCATCGTGCACCTGGAATTCCGCATCTTCTTGCTCGCTATACGCATGCTGCAGTGATCAACGCAGGAGACGGTGCCCATGAGCACCCGACCCAGGCCCTGCTGGATCTGTTTACACTCCAGCGAGTGTGGCAGACCCTGGAAGGGAAAACCGTGGCCATTGTGGGGGACATCCTCCATTCCCGTGTGGCACGGTCCAATGTGTACGGCCTGACCCGGATGGGGGCGCGGGTGTTGCTGGTGGGGCCCCCACCTCTGGTCCCGAAGGATCTGGCACTGGTGGAAGGGGTGGAGGTGGCGTACGATGTGGAAAAGGTTCTGCCGGAGGTAGATGCCTGGATGGCGCTGCGCGTTCAGAAAGAGCGGCTGGAGGGGTCGTTCTTTGGAAGCGATCGGGAATATTTCCTGACCTATGGCCTGACCCGGGAGCGCGCATCCCGAATGAAACCGGACAGCCTGATTCTCCATCCTGGACCTGTAAACTGGGGGGTTGAACTGGAAGAGGGAATTGAATCTGTCAGGAAGACGCTGATTCTCTCCCAGGTTACACATGGCGTGGCCGTTCGGATGGCCCTCCTGTATTTGCTGGTCCCTCCAGCAGAGGAGGTGGCGGCATGAAACGCACCCTGATTCGCCAGGTGCACCTTCTGGATCCGGCGCAGGGACTGGATGGACCGGGTAGTGTGCTGATTGAAGGGACCAGGCTGCATTCCGTGGCGCTGGAAGACATGGATCCCGCGGAAGCGGATGTGGTGGTGGACGGCGAGGGGAAATACCTCCTGCCCGGTCTGGTGGACCTTCATGCCCATCTCCGGGAACCGGGAGGAGAAGTCAAAGAAACCCTTGACTCGGGTGCAAAGGCAGCACTCCACGGGGGATTCACCACGGTGGTGGCCATGCCCAACACCGATCCTCCTGTAGACCGCCCGGAACTTCTTCGTGCCCTCCGTGCGCGTGTTCGCATGTTGAAGGGCCCGGATATTCTTTTTGCAGCCTGCATCAGTCAGGGACGCTCTGGCAAAGCGCTTTCTGAAATCCTTCTGCTGCGTGACGCAGGTGCCGTGGCTTTCACCGATGATGGAGACTGGGTTCGGGACGGCCATTTGTTTTATCAGGTGATGACCTATTCCGCTGCCTTTGGTTTCCCTGTATTGAGCCATGCACAGGATCCTTCTCTTTACCGGGAGGGGGTGGCCCATGAGGGTCCCCGTTCCCGGAAACTGGGTCTTCCAGGGATTCCCCGAAGTTCGGAGACGGTGGCGGTGTTTCGTGACCTTGAAATCGCGAGAGAAACAGGGGGATACCTCCACATTCAGCACGTATCCGCAGCTGAAACGCTTTCGTTGATTCAGGATGCGCGTGCACAGGGCGTGAGGGTGACCGCCGAGGTGACCCCTCATCATCTGCTCTGGACCGATGAGGTGCTGGAAACCTTTGATCCTGTTTACAAGGTAAACCCCCCTCTCCGGGAGGAGAGAGACCGGGAGACGCTGCGTCAGGCACTGCGGGAGGGACATCTGGAAGCGGTGGCCACCGATCATGCACCCCACACCACCTTTGAAAAAACCACGGACTGGCTTGTGGCACCCTTTGGGATTCTTGGACTGGAAACCGCCCTTTCTTCCCTGTGGACCTATCTTGTGAAGCCGGGACTTCTCTCTTTCTCCCGACTCGTGGAGGCCCTGACTTCTGCGCCGGCACGAATTCTGGGTCTGAAGGATCGGGGAACCCTGCGTCCAGGGTATCGTGCGGATCTGGTGCTGTTTGATCCGGAGGCGCAGTGGGAAGTCCTTCCGGAGAACCTCTACTCTCGTTCCCGGAACACCCCATTGCTGGGAACCACGCTGTCCGGCGTGATCCGTCGGGTGTGGGTGGCGGGGGAGGAGGTGTTTCCGTTCCCATGATCTGCAGGGGTGCGGGTTTGATGGTTATGACCCCAGACCTTATCATTGGGTCCTGGAAACGTGGATGAAGGAGGGTCGTCAATGCAATTTGTGATGTTCGGAACCTATCCCCGTTCAGAAGCGCTGGTGGAGGCCACGCGCGGACTGGACCGTGGACGTGTGTCGGCGGAGGAAGTGGAACGTATTCGCAGGGAGGAAACCGCTGCCTTTGTGGAACGTTTACGCGGGCTGTCTCCCATGGAACTTGTTTCTCCCATGCTGGATGTACAGGATCTTTTCCGCCCGTATACCGAAGGCTGGAAAGGGGTGCGTCCAGGCCCCCTGACCCGCTGGTTTGACAACAACACCTTTTTTCGAAAACCCATCTTTTTTGATGAACCCTCTGTGGAGGAGCCTGTCCTGGTTCGCCATATCCATCCGGAGCATTTCCGGGCAGAGGACCGTGTCCGGGTGACCCTCCCGGGTCCCGGAACTTTCGCAGGTCTGTCGGAAGATTCCCGGCCGGTCGCTGCGCGGATCCGTTCTCTGCTTCCTCCCTATCGGGAGGAACTTGAGGCCCTGCTGGAGACCCTTCCTCAGGTTCAGGTCATCCAGTTCCAGGAACCCTGGCTGGTGTGGGCTTCGGTCCAGGATCCGGACGTGTGGGATGCACTCCGTGAGGTTTATGGAACACTGCGCAGGCAGGTGGATCGCGGGATGGTGGTGCATGTCTATTTCCGTTCTCCGGCGCCCATCTGGTCATTGCTGATGACACTGCCAGTGGATGCATGGGGCCTGGACTTCTACAGCCTGGAACTGGATGAACTTCCCGAACGTGGTCTTGAGGGACGAACCCTGCAGGCAGGTCTGGTGGACGCAAGGAATTCTCTGCTGGAATCCCGGGAGGATGTGGCGGACCTGGTTTTTCGGATCCGGGATCGCCTGCATCCGGGACAACTCTGGCTTTCCCCCACCACCGATCTGGAGTTTCTCCCGGAACAGGTGGCCTGGAAAAAAGTGGAGAACATGGCCCGTATTGCGGCCCTTCTGGAAGGATGAGCGCTGCATATGATGTGATTGTGGTGGGTGGGGGGCATGCCGGGATTGAGGCCGCCCATGCCGCCCATCGGATGGGGGGGCGTGTCCTGCTGATCACGCTGAATCTGGACCGAATCGGACAGATGTCCTGCAATCCTGCGATTGGGGGTGTGGGGAAGGCCCAGCTGGTCAAAGAGGTGGATGCCCTGGGGGGGCGTATGGGACTGGCGGCGGATGCCACCGCGCTGCAGGTGCGGATGTTGAATACCAGCAAGGGGCCTGCGGTCTGGTCCTTACGCATGCAGAATGATCGGGCAGCCTACCGTGCCTGGATGATTCGGGATATCTGGTCTGCCGACAACATCGATCTTTACCAGGATGAGGTGGTGGAGATTCTTGTGGAGAAGCAGGAAGTTCGGGGGGTCCGCACACGGACCGGTCGTACCTTTCATGCCCCCACGGTGGTGATCACCACGGGAACTTTTCTGCGTGGTCTGGGACACATGGGAACGTACCGGTTTCACACCGGGCGCCTGGGAGAACCCCCTGCGCAGCACCTGTCTGAATCCCTGGCTGCCTTAGGGTTG
>JALUJC010000319.1 GCA_027053375.1 Caldifarciminota bacterium | reverse complement strand
GGGGAAGATCCACGCTCTCCCGCACCGCCCTGACCACCTCAGGCGGGATAGGGGTGGCAGCACCGGATCCAGCTTCCAGATAGATTAAACGAAATCCCAGATACCTGGCCGCCAGCGCATGGGCGACGACGAGCTCCACCTTGCGGGAAGGAATAGGTTGTGTCTGGGTGACATAGGCAACCGAGGTGCCGGCACCCTCCCCCACCAGCAGATAGGCGGTGGGAATGGCTTCCAGATTCCAGGCCCGCACCCGGGGGGCAGCGCGGACCTGTTCCTCAATAAGATAGCGGGGATTACGCCCGGAAATCAACGACAGATACAGCACCGCATCCGCTTCAGGACACAGCTGATATCCGCTGCCCGGGAAAAGGATCAGCGGAAGATCCACCTGCCTGCGAAGTTGCCGAAACCAGCCACAGAAGTCCGGATGCTCCAGAAAGCTCCCCCCCACCAGGACTCCGCGCACCTGAGACGTGCGTTTCAGGATCGGCAGCAACCGGTCCAGATGCCCATCTCGATCCGGATCCACCAGAACAAAAATACCCTTATGAGGAGGGGAAAACAAGCGATCGTAAATACCCGACAAGCTGCGTGCCTCCTTTGCGGGCCAGGAATCCAAGGAGATCCGGCATCATCCGGAGAAAGATTCCCAGCAGTTCAAAGGCGTCATAGGTGGTCAGGGACTGATCCTGGAGACGCGGGGCCAGAATGCGGTGGAGTTCAGCCAGGTCCTCATCAGAGAGGCGGAAGAACAGGTTTCTGAGCCGGAGATTGAGGTCATAGTACTTTTTGTATCGCTTCCAGTAGGTCTCCGGGTAGGCGCGAAGGCGATCCGCGGAAAGGTCTCCCTCCGCCAGCGCCGCTGCGCCCACCTGTCCCGCAAGATCCCCGGAAATCATGGCTGTGGCGATGCCTCCATCGGTGAGTGGATCGGCAAGTCGGGCCGCGTCTCCCACCAGCATCACCCCATCATCCACCAGCTGCATCCGCCACCCCCCGGTGGGTATGGCACCGTTGAGTCTCCAGACCACCCGTCCCCCGGGGAAATAGGTGCGCAGAAACTCCGCCAGCAACGGTTGCGCGCGATGAGGCGGAAGCACCCCCAGCCCCACGTTGCCCACGCCGTCCCGTTTGGGGAACACCCACGCATACCCAAAGGGCGCCCACCGGTGGGATATATAGAATTCCATCCGATCTCCCTGGATGGAGGGGTGCACAAGCAACACCTGACTTGCCACGTGAACATCCTGTTCTTCAGTTTCTACAGCGAGCCCCAGTTCTCGTCCCACCCGGCTGGACACGCCATCCGCCCCAATCACCAGATCGGCGGTCAGGGTTCGGTGTTCCCCCTGCCAGCGCACATCCAGCTGAAAGTGTCCCCCCACACGCTGAACATGCTGCACGGTGGTGGAGGTCCACAGTTCGGCGCCTGCCAGAGCGGCTTCCTCGGCAAGAAAACGGTCAAACATGACCCGTTCCAGCACATATCCGGCTCCCGGTGTGCGCACCACAAAGTCGTCACCCCGGGGACCCACCACCCGAACACGGCGGACCTCACTGGCCACGTACCGGGGATCCACCGGAAAGAACTGCGTCAGTGAGGTATGAGAGATCCCCTCCGCACACAGGAAATTCTTTCCCACATCCTTGCTTTTTTCCAGGAGTGCCACATCCACACCCGCCCGCGCCAGGGCGCGGGCGGCCATGCTTCCACCGGGGCCTGCACCCACCACCACCGCGCTGTAGTGCTTTTTCAGTTCCAAAGATCACTCCTTTTTGGGGGTTTTGCTTTTCGATTCTTCCGGGGAAACAAATGTGTCAGGGGTTGGCCAGAGATAACGGTTTACATAGGCTTCGCTGAGCGCATACACCGTGGGATCCCCCGGCCGTCCCAGGAACACCTGCCGGTTGGGACCTTCTCCCTGCGTGTTCCCCAGCCATACCCGCAAAGTATCCCCCGATCGGAGAACCACCTCCAGAGTTCGCCGGGGAGGTTCAAGCCCCGCGGAGGCAAAATCCAGACTGTCCGCATAAAGGCTGGACGCCAGGTGCGCGATGCGTCCCAGATAGGTCCGGACGCGCGCGGAATCCGGCCCGGGACCTTCA
>JALUJC010000318.1 GCA_027053375.1 Caldifarciminota bacterium | reverse complement strand
GCGTTCAGTGATGTCAAAAGCGGTTCCCAGGGCGGCCCATTCTCCCTGGTAGCGAATGCGGTCTGCTGTGAACAGGATCCAGCGGGTTTCCCCATTGGGGCGAATCACACGGAATTCGTACAGGCGGGGAACCTCACGTCCCGCAATGCGTTCCCGTGCACGCTGGCGAATCAGATCCCGATCTTCCGGATGGACCACTTCCCAGATGTGCCTTTGCAGAAGATCCTCGCGGCTTCGCCCGGTGATCCGCGTGGTGACGTGGTTCACATAGAGGAACCTGTCCCGATAGATAAAGATGGCACAGGAAGCGGTATCCGCAAGCGTGCGAAACAGTTCTTCGCTCTCTTTGAGTTGCCGTTGAAGCCGCACAATTTCCGAGATGTCATGGAGAATCTGGAAGAAGACCCTGGATCCATCCGGGGAAGAACGTGTTTCATAGATCAGGGCCTGAAGAAAGCGGAGGCTTCCCTGCTGATCGGTCCGTTCATACACCGCGCGGAAAGAGGATGCCCATGTTTTTGTGATGCAGGGATCGGGGGGGGTGTCTCCCCCGGGGGGATGTGCCTGAAGACAGAAAGGACAGTATTGCTCGGGAAGCGCGAGGCTGCCAATCAGGCGGTCGTACATGGAATTGCGATAGAGGACTTTTCCGGACTCATCCAGAATCTGGACCCCCACCTCAATCTGATCCAGGAACTGTTGCACCAGACCCTCCCCCAGGAACATGATCCCCATTCCCGTCGGTTTCGTCCAACCATAGCATGGTGCCCACTGGAGGTTATGTCAAGTCGCGGTGGGGATGCTTGCTTGACCGTTTCAGGGAAGCTCCGTATACTATAGGCGAGTTGGGATTGTATGAAATTCTGAACCAGATCTGATCATAAAAGTTGAAGAGGGAGCAGCCATGAACCGATCGGGCCGAAAATGGGAGATTCCACCAGACGAGCCAGTGTTCGTGATCAGTGTGGCGGCCAGGTTGGTGGGGTTGCATGAACAGACCCTGCGCCTGTATGAGAAAAAGGGTCTGGTGGTCCCGCGTCGGACCGACCGGAAGACCCGCCTGTATTCACAGAATGACCTCAAAAAGCTCTGGCTGATCAAGTATCTTGTTCAGGAAAGAGGTCTGAATCTGGCGGGGGTGAAGGTCTATCTGGAGATGGTTGAGGATCTGGATCGAGCCCTCAACCATCTCGAAGGGTGAATGTGGAAAGAGCCTGAAGAGCAGTCGCTGGAGATCTACCTCCGCCAGCTCCGGAATATAAGCAGTGAAGAAGCGCTGAGTGCGGAGGAGGAGCGCCAGCTGATCCAGCGGGCGCAGGCGGGAAACCGTGATGCCCTGGAGAAGCTGGTGCAGCACTTTTTGCCCTATGTTTATCACATCGCGCTGAAATACCGCGGGCGCGGGGTCCCGCTGGCCGACCTGATCAGCGAAGGGAATGTGGGGCTTTTGCAGGCCATTCAGCGATACAATCCAGAGAAAAACACCCGTCTTTCCACCTATGCCCGCTGGTGGATTATGAAGCAGATTACCACGGCGCTCCGTAAAAACCATCTGATTCCTCTTTCCGATGCTGCCCTTCGTGCCCAGAAAACACTGAATGACGTGCTCCAGCAGTTTATGGAGGAAGACGACCGCATCCCCACCCTGGACGAACTGGCGGAACGGGCAAATGTGAGCCGCGAACAGGCGGAAGATGCCCTCTCCCCCCTGACCATCTTCTCCCTGGATGAACCGCCGGGTGAAAGCCAGGCTAGGAAGCTGGAAGAGCTGCTGTTTTCCATTCATTCCCCAACACCCGAGCGGATGTACCGCGAGGAGTATCTCCACACGGTGCTGCGGGAGGCCGTGAACCATCTTCCACACCGTGAACGGCAGATTCTGATTCTGTACTATGGTCTGGACAACAACCCTACCCACACGCTGGATCAAATCGGGAAGATCATGGGACTCACACGGGAGCGGATCCGTTTTATGAAAAAGCGGGCGTTGAACCGTCTGGCCTCCATGCTGGGGCGAGGCTTCTGGCAGGCTTATCATGAGTTTCGATCGTCTTCTGATTGACGGTCCCTCCCTGGGATACCGTGCCTTTCACGCGCTGTCCCGCAATCCCCTCCGAACATCCTGGGGTCTGGATGTGGGGGCTTCGTTTGTTTTTGCAAAGACGCTGTGGCGTTACCTTCAAACCTATGACCCGGAATGTGCGGTGATTGCCTGGGACCGTGGTGCGGCACACCGGGTGGCTCTGCTGGAAACCTACAAAAAGGATCGACCCCCAACCCCTGATGCACTGGCAGTTCAGTGGCCCATTATGCGTGCGGTGGCCGAGGCCATGGGCTACCGGCATGCAGAGGTGGATGGATTCGAAGCCGATGATGTGATCGCCACCCTGGCGAAGCGATGGAAAACCCGGGGACACCGTGTGCTGGTGGTGACATCCGACAAAGACCTGCTTCAGCTGGTGGACGGGCAGTGGATTTTTGTTCTGGATCCCCGGGGAAAAGAGGATGTGCTGTATACTCCGGAGGTGGTGGAGCAGAAATTCGGCATCCCCCCTTCCCGCCTTCGGGAATATCTGGCCCTTGTGGGGGATGCCATTGATGGAGTTCCCGGAGTTCCAGGGATCGGTCCCAAACGGGCGATTCAGATCCTGGAAACCATCCCGGACCTTGAGGAGCTGGAAGCGCATCTGTTTCGCGTGCGGTCCACGAAACTGCGTACCCAGTTGCATGCGCACCGTGATCAGATTCGTCAGGCGCTGACGCTGGTTCAGCTTGCGGAGGTTCCGGATCTTCCCGACGCACGGGTCTGTCCCCGTGGAGAAGTCCGCAGGGAAGCACTTTCGGATCTGTTCCGTCAGTTTGAGTTTTTCAGTTTGCTGGAAGAAATTGCGCCAGAAGCCCCCCAAGTGTCGCGTCAAGAGGGCGATGTCCCCCGCGAAGGTGGCGTGGTGATCCGGGAGGGGCAGATTTTCCTGGGGAAGGAAGGACAGTACTGGGTGCGTCCCGATCTGCCGGAGGGTGACTGGATCGCCTATGATGCAAAAGCCGTCTGGCGCACTTTCCCGGAAGCCACCCTGAAGGGGGATCTTTCCCTGGCTGCTTATCTGCTTGAACCCGGACATGGGCGGTATGATCCCGCCTTTGTTTTTCTTGCTTTTCGGGGGCTACGTGTGAGCCCCGAGGATGCCGGGCAGCATGCCGCCCTGACCTGGAAGCTGTATCCGCATTTTGAGACCCGTTTGAAATCCCTCAACCTCTGGAAACTTTACGCAGATCTGGAATTTCCCCTTGCGCGGATCCTTGCGGAAATGGAGCGAACGGGCATCCATGTGGACATCCCCACCCTTCAGGCACTCCAGAAGGAGCTTCGCGCTGCCCTGGACGCACTGGTGGAGGAGATCCATGCCCTGGCGGGAGAACCCTTTAATCTACGGTCCCCACGTCAGCTCTCCAGAATTCTCTTTGAAAAACTCGGGTTGAAGCCCATCAAACGTACCAAAACGGGCTATTCCACGGATGCCTCGGTGCTGGAGCAACTGGCCAGGGAACACCCTCTCCCCGCCCGGCTTCTCACCTATCGGGAGATGGAAAAAATGCTGTCCACCTATGTGCAGAGTTACCTGGATCAGGTGGACCCGGAGACCTCCAGGCTGTATCCCGTCTATGATCAGAAGGCGACCGCCACGGGGCGGATCGCTGCGCGGTCTCCCAACCTTCAGACCATCCCTGTACGTTCACGCTGGGCGGATCGGATTCGGGAGGCTTTTCAGGCGCCAGAGGGCGCCCTGCTGATCTCGGCGGACTATTCGCAGATTGAACTGCGTATTCTGGCACACCTCAGTGAGGATCCGGCGCTGATTCAGGCTTTTGCAGAGAACCGTGACATTCACCGGGAGACCGCAGCCCGGCTGTTTCAGAAGGAACCGGATCAGGTCTCGGGCGAGGAGCGACGGGTGGCAAAAGTGGTGAATTTCGGAATCATCTATGGCATGACGGAGTTTGGATTGAGCAAAGAACTGGGTATTTCCAGGGAAGAAGCCCGAACGTTCATTGAGGCATACCGCCAGCATTTCCCCGGCGTGATGGCATGGACAGAAGCGGTGCTCGCCCGCGCGGAAGCGCAGGGGGAGGTCCGTACCATGCTGGGACGGCGGCGGGTTCTCCCACGGGGGATGGGGCTTTCCCGTGCGGATCGGGAAGCGCTGGGACGAATTGCCATCAACACCCCTGTCCAGGGTTCAGCGGCAGATCTGATCAAGCTTGCCATGCTGAAGATTCACGCTGAGATTCACCGTCGGGGATTGCGTGGGCGGATGGTTCTGCAGATTCATGATGAGCTGGTGTTTGAGGTTCCGGAGAAAGAACGGGACATCTGGCTCCAGGAGATCATCCCTCTGATGGAGCAGGTGATGAAACTGCGTGTGCCCCTGCGGGTGGATATCCACGAGGGAAGGTCCCTGCGGGACCTGTGAGGATCAGGGAAGCACCACCATCTGCTGAAACACGTTCTGCATCACAAACAGAAGCAGAAAGGCGAGCAGTCCGCCGACCGCCGGGGTAAGGATCCATCCCAGCGCAATCTGTCCGAGGATTTCATACCGGATTGCGCGAATCCCCCCACGGGCAAAGCCGATGCCGATGACCGCCCCCACCACAGCCTGGGAACTGGAGACGGGAACCAGCGGTGGGGCGGGAAGGCGATGGGAAAGCAACCAGTGTTGAAGGTTGTGGGAGGAAAAAAGGAACAGCACCAGAGATTCGGCCAGGACCACCACCCATGCATCCACAGGGGAAAGACGGAACAGTTCTCTGCCCACGGTCATCATCACTTTCTGGGAATAGGTGAAGATTCCGGTGGCGATGGCCGCCCCACCCAGGAGGAAAAGGACCTGCTGGGCGCTGAGGATCTGTATACCCTGGATGTACAGGTCCCGAAAAGGGTTGGATGTCACAAACACCCCCATCACGTTGGCGATGTTGTTGGCACCCAGGCTGTAGGCACCGAAGGCGCCGATCATCACCAGGATTGCCCGGTTCATCAGGTCCTGCATCAGAAGGTGCATGCGAAGATAAGGAAGGGTACGGCGAATCAGATGGTTCAGGGTAAAGGCAAAAAGCGCGGCCAGGACGGGCGACGCCACCCAGGTGACCATGATCTTGCTCAGGGTTCCAAGGGGCACCGGGCGATGGGCGAACAGGTCCCATCCCACAATGGCGCCCACAATGGCCTGGGTGGTGGAGACCGGCAGTCCCAGCCTGACGGTCCAGGCAACCACCAGGGCGGCGGACAGTGCCACAGTGAAGGCGCCTCCCATGGCATTGATGGCCCCCAGCTTTCCATAGGTAGCAGCCGGACCTGCCCCGCCGATCACTGCACCCAGCATCACGAAGAGGGAAGCAATCCAGGCAGCCGTGGTGAACCGTACCATCCGGGTGGCCACGGCGGTCCCGAACACGTTGGCCGCATCGTTGGCTCCCAGTGACCATCCCAGAAACAGCCCGCTGGTCAGATAGAACCAGATCAACTCACACCATCCGTTTGATCACATAAATGGAGATACGATCGCCCAGGTCTTCCGCCTGATCCGCGATCTGCTGGAGATACTGGACAAAGGTTCGCAGATGCATTTTCTCCGCCAGCGTGAGATCGTCTCGTTGAAAGAGGGACCGTTTGATGCGCTCGCCCAGACGATCGGTCTCTTTTTCGTAGAAAATGATTTTGGTGATCAGGTTGCGCACCGCAAGAAGATCCCGAAAATAGGCCTGTACGGCAAGAACCATCTGCTCCACGGCTTCCATACTTGCATCCACCAGTTCAAGCAGGTGTCCATGAAGATCCAGGGGAAACGCAGGATTTTCCGTTCGGAACTCCACGATGGTGTCGGCGATCTGGTTGAGTACGTCGTCCGAATTTTCCAGCAGTGCCAGCACATCCCCCCGGCTTTCGGGAAGAATCATCTCGGCATAGATGGTGTTCTCCACTTCCCGCCGGAGTCCGTCGGCCTGGGCTTCCAGGCTGTCAATTTCCTGAACTTTTTCCTCAAAGGTTGTGCGATCCCCGGAAAGATAGGCTTTCAGCGCCACGCGAAATGCCAGTGCACTTTTCAAAATCAGGTCAAGAAAAGCGTCTATGTTCTGTTCCAGTTGACGGGTCTTACGAAAGATGGAAAACATCACAAACCTCCCTTTTCATGCCTGACGTGCGGTCTATCCTATGCTGCCCTGACAGTTCTGTCAAGTTTGCCCGTACCGCATTGGGGTCATTGCTTGATGGTCCCGCCCCTCCCCCATATCCTCCAGGGCAAAAGGAGCAGGCGATGGATCAGAGGAAAACGCTGATTCTGGCAGACTGGGTGTTGCCCATCACCTCACAGCCCCTTCGGGATGGGGGGGTGGTGGTGGAAGGTTCCACCATTCTTGCGGTTGGAAAAGAAGCCGATCTGCGTGCCCGGTACCCCGATGCAGACGTAGTGGACCGCCGTCCCGCGATTCTTCTCCCGGGGATGGTCAACACCCACACCCACGCCGCCATGGTGGGTTTCCGTGGAATCGCCGATGATCTCCCTTTGATGGAGTGGCTGGAGAATTACATCTGGCCCGCAGAAAAGAAGTTTGTGACCCCGGAATTCATCGAGACCACCCTGCCTCTGGCGCTGATTGAGATGGTTCGCAGCGGGACCGTGGCCTTCGCCGACATGTATTTCTTTCAGGAGATCGCCGGGGAATTGACCGCCGGGTTTGGGATGCGGGCAGTGCTTGCTGAAGGGGTGATTGATTTTCCAACCCCTGCGGCGCCGGATCCGCAATCCCAGCTAAAACGCGCAGAACAGCTTATTCAAACTTTCCGGGAACACCCCCTGATTCAGCCCGCGGTGGGACCCCATGCGCCGTATACCTGCAAACCTGAGGTGCTTCAGGCTTCCAGGGAACTGGCAGATGCGTACGGGGTTCTGGTGCTGACCCACATTGCCGAGACCCGGGCGGAAGTGGAGACCATCCGGGAGCGGTATGGCACCACGCCCGTGCGTCATCTTCACAACCTGGGGTTTCTTGGGGACCGCGTGGTGGGTGCACACTCCGTGTGGGTGGATGAAGAGGAGCGCGCCCTCTACAGGTCCACCGATACCGCTGTGGCGCACTGCC
>JALUJC010000317.1 GCA_027053375.1 Caldifarciminota bacterium | reverse complement strand
GGCCGGGGTTCGGGGGGGTGGCGTGCTTTTCTGGATCCGTGATTCAAGACGTTTCAACGCCTTTCGTGCCAGAGGCAGGGAACGCGCACGCCGGTATTCCCGGATCGCACGGGAATACTGCCCCATTCGTTCGTACACCGTCCCCAGGAGAAAATGTGCACGTGGACGACCGGGCGCAACGGTGGTGGCCATCTCAAATCGTGTGCGGGCAGACTCCAGATCGCTACGGAACAGGTCCTCCTGTCCCAGATCCACCGCAAGTTGATAAACCCGGTTCACCACCTGAGGGTCTCCCGGGGAAGCCTGCCATGCAAAAAAGTAATAGGTCAGGGCGTTCTCACGATCCCCCAGCCCTTCATAGCTGCGCGCAAGGCCTTTCAGAATGCGGACGTTGTTGGCATCCAGCGCATACAGCTCCTGGAACATCTTCAGTGCTTCGGTATACTGACCTGCACGGAGTTTTGCCTCCGCATCCGGTATGGTCACGCTGAGCAGCGCAACGGCCAGCAACCAGGTCATTCCAGCGCCTCCAGTGCGGGGAGCGATTCCCCCGCCACATAGCTCAATGTGGCGCCCCCACCTGTGGACACGTGGCTCACCGCATCTGTCGAGAATCCAAGAAGGTTATAGGCGGACGCCGTATCCCCACCTCCCACCACCACGGTGGCACCCTCCGCACAGGCTGCAACCATACGGTCAGCCACGGCACGCGTCCCATCCCGAAAAGCGGCATTTTCAAACACACCCATGGGTCCATTCCAGAAAATGGTCCCCTTGCCGGGAAGGGCCTCCCGAAAACGCTTCCGGGTTTCCGGTCCAATGTCCAGCCCCATACGGTCGGGTGGAATGGTACGCACCACCTCCCCACCGGTGGCGTCCGGTGATTCGGCGACCACATGATCCACAGGAAGCACAAACTTCTCGGGCGCTTCCTCCAGGAAGGAACGGACGGCTTCCAGATGGTCTTCATCCACCAGCGATCGTCCCACCGGTTCACCCCGGGCAGCCAGAAAGGTGTAGGCCATCCCCCCGCCCACCAGCAACCGGTCCACGCGGGACAGCAGGTGACGGATCACACCCAGTTTGTCCGAGACTTTGGCTCCTCCAAGAACCACAACAAAGGGGGCGACAGGGGCTTCCCGCACCTGACGCAACCAGTAGATCTCTCGTTCAAAAAGAAACCCCATGGCACGATCGGAGATCCGACGCGGCAGGGCATCCACAGAAGCATGCGCCCGGTGGGCAGTACCAAAAGCGTCGTTCACATACGCCTGCACACCCTGCGCAAGAAGCGCCGCAAAGACGGGATCGTTGTTCCGTTCACCCGGGTGGAAACGGAGGTTTTCCAGCAGGGCAAGTTCGCCGGGCCGAAGTTCAGACCACAGCGCACGCAGGAGCGCCTCCCGATGTTCCGGCACAAACCGTACACGGCGCCCCAGCAGCGCTTCCACACGGGGAATCAGGGGTTTCAGCGAATATTCCGGCACCACCTTCCCCTTTGGGCGACCCAGATGGGACATGACCAGAACCCGTGCACCGCGTTCCAGCAGATAGGTTAGCGTAGGGAGACTCGCACGAATCCGCGTATCATCCTGGATCGTCCCCTCATGGAGCGGAACATTCCAGTCCACCCGCACGACCGTGGCCCGACCTTTCCAGAAATCCTCCGGAAAATCTTTCAGCGTCCGGGGCACCGTTGTCCTCCTGCTTACCGGTCCCGGGCGATTTTTCGGAGAAGATCTACCAGACGTGAGGAATATCCCCACTCGTTGTCATACCAGGCAAACACCTTGACCAGGTTCCCCTCCACCACCTGGGTGAGTTCTGCATCCAGGATGGAGGAATGGGGATTTCCGATCAGATCTACCGAGACCAGAGGTTCCTCCAGAACCTGAAGAATACCCTGAAGGTCCCCCCGGGCGGCCTCACGAAAGGCGTCCAGCACTTCCTCTCTCGTGGTCGAGGCCTCCACCACCGCCGCAAAATCCACCAGGGACACATCGGGGGTGGGAACCCGAATGGCGCGGGCTTCCAGTTTTCCTTTCAGCTCTGGATAGACCGCCACGATGGCTTTGGCTGCACCGGTGGAGGTGGGGACCATGGAAAGAGCAGCCGCACGGGCACGCCGGAGGTCCCTGTGAGGGGCGTCCAGCAACCGTTGATCGTTGGTGTAACTGTGGATGGTGGTCATCACCCCTTTGAGGATCTTGAATCGCTCATGGAGCACTTTGACCAGAGGGGCAAAAGCATTCGTGGTGCAGGAAGCATTGGAAATCACCCGATGTCGGGAAAGGTCCAGCTGATGATCGTTGACCCCCAGCACCACCGTAAAATCCGGGGGTTCTCCCTTGCCTGGTGCCGAGATCACCACATGCTGAACCGTATCCCGGAGGTGCAGCGCTGCTTTGTCCCGGGAACGGAAAAGACCCGTGGACTCCACCACCACATCCACACCCAGGTCTCCCCAGGGAATTTCCCCAGGATTCCGTATCTCAAAAACCTTGAGGGGTTTGCCGTCCACCAGGATCCGGTCGCCTTCCGCCACCACATCGCCCTCAAAGCGCCCGAATACGGAATCATATTTCAGCAAATGAGCCAGGGTATCATTGTCGGTCAGATCATTGACCGCCACAAACTCCAGTTCAGGATAGGCACGACCGATTTTAAACACCTGCCGGCCAATGCGCCCGAACCCGTTGATCCCCACGCGCAGGGTTTTCATGCTTCATGCTCCTGGTTTGGTTCAGACCCTTCCTCTTCTTCGGTGCCGGAGGCACCGCGTTCTTCTTCCAGCCGTCGCAGAATCTCTTCCTGAAGACGCCGGATCTCTTCCAGCGCCCGCTCCCCCCGTGAAACCAGCCGTTTCCTCGTTTCCTCACCCGGCTCAGGGGCAAGGATCACACCAAGAAGTCCACCCACGAGAAGCCCCAGAAGAAAACTCCCGAAACCACCTCCCTTCTCCGATGCAGACATGCCCTCTTACCTCCCTTCTTCCCTTGCTTTCGCCTGCCTCATTATGTCCCAAGAAGACAGGATTGTCAAACCAGCATTTTATGGATGCATAAGATACCCGGCTGGATGGTTTGACCCGCCCCCATCCACAGGATATAATTTTTCTATCCAAACACGGAGGAAAGGAAGATGACCACCAGGAAAGAACATGGGACCTGGCGATTAAAGGTCGGGCTTTCTGAAATGCTTCGGGGTGGCGTTATTATGGACGTAACCACACCCGAGCAGGCAAAAATTGCGGAGGATGCAGGTGCTGTGGCCGTGATGGCCCTGGAACGGGTCCCGGCGGACATCCGGAAGGAGGGGGGCGTGGCAAGGATGGCGGACCCGGAAATCATCCTCCGCATCATGGACGCGGTGAGCATTCCGGTGATGGCGAAAGTTCGGATCGGTCATTTTGTGGAAGCCCAGATCCTGGAAGCCCTGGGCGTGGATTTTATTGATGAAAGCGAGGTGCTCACCCCTGCCGACGAGGAACACCACATTGACAAGCACGCCTTCACGGTGCCCTTTGTCTGTGGTGCACGGGATCTGGGAGAGGCCCTCCGGCGGATTGGAGAAGGAGCCGCCATGATCCGGACGAAAGGGGAAGCGGGAACAGGAAACGTGGTGGAGGCGGTCCGCCACATGCGAAAGATTCAGGCGCAGATCCGCGAACTCACCACCCTCCCCGAAGAGGAGGTGTATGCCCGGGCCAAAGAACTTCGCGCCCCTGTGGAGCTGGTTCGGTGGGTGCGGGACCACGGGCGGCTTCCTGTGCCCAATTTCGCTGCTGGAGGGATCGCTACGCCCGCCGATGCCGCATTGATGATGCAGCTGGGGGCAGAGTCGGTCTTTGTGGGAAGCGGGATCTTCAAATCGGAAAACCCGGCAGCCCGGGCACGGGCCATTGTGGAAGCGGTGGCTTATTATGACCAGCCGGACGTGCTGGCCCGGATTTCCCGTGGGCTGGGCGAACCCATGAAAGGACTGGACATTCACGAGCTGGAAGAGCAGGAGCTCCTCCAGAGCCGGGGGTGGTGACCATGCGTATCGGGATTGTGGCACTTCAGGGTGATGTACGGGAGCACCAGACACTTCTGGAGCGGCTGGGCGTGGAGGTACGGTGGATCCGACGGGAGGAGGATCTGCAGGGTGTGGAGGGTGTGATCTTCCCCGGGGGTGAATCCACCACACAGCGGCGTTTATTAAAACGTTCCGGACTGTGGGATCGGTTGCGCGCCGAGATCCAGGATGGCCTTCCCGCCTATGGGACCTGTGCCGGTGCCATCCTGCTCAGCCATGTGACGGACGAGGAAGAGGGCTATGGCATGAACCTTCTTCCGGTGAAAATCCGCAGGAACGCCTGGGGACGGCAAAAAGAAAGTTTTGAAGCACCGGTGCGGCTGGTGAACGAAGAGAAGCCCTTTCCCGGGGTCTTCATCCGGGCACCCCGGATCCAGGATCCTGGAGAGGCGGAGGTGCTGGGGACCCTTGAGGACGGAGAACCTGTGCTTGTGCGGAAGGGGCACCTGATGATTTCCACCTTTCACCCCGAACTTACGGAAGATCTCCGTATTCATCAATGGTTTTTGAAGATGGTGGAGGAGGCATATGAAACCGAAAAATCTTAAAATCGCCCTGGTAGGGACGGCCTTTTTCCTGCTCTTTGGCTGGGTGGTGGCACAGGGAATTCAGAGAACCTGGGTGTACTACTACACCGTGGATGAACTCATGGAAAACGCCGGAAAGGTCAACGGCCGGGTGGTGAAAACCTCCGGCACCGTGGTATCCGGCTCCATCCAGCAGCAGGGACTCTCCCTGGACTTTCTGATTGAGGAAAACGGGGAGACGCTGCGTGTCCGCTATCGCGGTGCCATTCCGGACGCATTTACCGATGAGGTGCCGGTGGTGGCGGAAGGGGTGTATCACCGCTCCGGGAACGTGCTGGAAGCACGGACCCTTATGACGAAATGTCCCTCACGATACGAAGCCGAGGGAGACGGCGCCCCGCAGGCAGCTGGTTCTTGATCCTTCCGTCCCGGTGAAGCAACCCGGACCCCAGGGGCTGCCCCTGATACCGGAGGATGATCTGTCCCGGGGTGCAGTCTGGGGGCAGGGGATCGCGTTTGAGATCCTCCCCACGTACGAAACGTTCGGCCTCTTCCGGGGAGAGCTCCACCACATTCCGTGTGGCCCGGGCGCCAAAGAGCATCATGGCTGTGGTGGTCCACTTAAAGCGCGGCCCCCGGTAGGTTCGCAGGAAACGCAAACCCCGGCGACGAATCTTGGGCAGGTCAACCCTGACCGCTTCCGGTGTGGTGATCCAGTAGTCATCCCCCACCCGATGAAAGATCACGCCATTCCATATTTCCTGTGGTAGTCCAAAGCGTTCCTCCAGAAATTTGAGTCCTTTTCGGAGCAGCGGATCCTGCGGATCTTTCATACTTCCTCTTCCCGGGTATCTGGAAGCCGAAGCACCACCCGTGTCCCGTACCCTTCCCGGCTGGTCAACGTCACCTCTCCTCCCAGCTGTGCCACCGCCGTCCGCACCAGCGAAAGCCCGAGCCCCGTTCCGCCGTCCCTCTGGAAAAATGGTTCCCACACACGGTGAATCCACTCAGGAGAAATCCCGCGCCCCTCATCCTCCACCTCAATTTCCCATGCGTGCTCCGTTCGCATCAGGCGCACCCAGATCCTCCCCTCTGGATATCGGAACTGTACCGCATTGTCCAGTACAGGAAAAAGGGCGGACTCCAGCAAAAAGCGATCACCCACCCATCGTGCAACCTGTCTTTCGGGCAATTCCAGCATCAGCATACCCTCCGGAACGCGGGGTTCAAACAGCTCCACCAGCGTTCGAAGAATCTGTGCAAGATCCAGCGTTTCTTTCCGCGCAGTCCACTCTTCAAGTGTCTGCATACGGGAAAGGGCCTCCACGAGTCGTTCCAGACGATCCAGATTCCGGCGGAAAATCTGGACCAGTCGGGATGCCCCTTTTTCCTCCAGCAACTCCAGTGAAGCCCGAAGGTTGGTAATAGGTGTGCGGAGTTCATGGGAGATCTGACGCATCAACCGTGTCTGATGTTCCTCCAGCACCCGAATACGGGTATCATCTGCCGCCAGGACCAGATAGCCCCCCTCCGCCAGGCGAATGCCCGAGAGGACCAGCCAGCGCGGTTCGGGATCACGCAGGGTGGCAGAACGAATCACTGCCTCCTCACTTTCCTGAAGATCCCGGAGAAAAGTAAAAAGGTCCGGAGAACGTCGTCCCTCCCAGAGATAACCACGATCCACCCCAAACATCCGCTTTGCCAGATCGTTGGCCCGTTTTACCCGCAAGCGTTCATCCAGAAACAGCACCGCCTCCCGGGTATGACGCATCCAGTGGTGGATCCAGTCGGGTTCGGGAGAAGGTTCGGTATCCCCGGAGATTTTCTTCGGTCCCGCGGTATTCATAGAAGCCCTGCGGTGCCGCCAGAGGGACCCCAGCCACAGCACCCATCCAAGCGCCAGGAAAATCTCAATCAGGTTCACGCCAGCGGTATCCCGCGCCCCGTCGGGTCTCAATCCATGTTCCGTAGGGTCCCAGCTTCTTACGCAGATTGCGGATATGAACGTCCACGGTACGCCGTGTGGCTTCCTCCATCCCCAGAAGGCGCAAAATCGTGTCCCGGTGCAGGACCCTCGGGCGTTCGCGAAGGAGCAGCGCCAGCAAATCAAACTCGCGCGGTGTCAGAGAAAGGGGTTCGTCCCCGAGATAAACCTCGCGGAGTTCCGGAGAGAGCCGGAGCTGTCCGCTCCGGATCCAGTGAACCGCCACCTGTTCGTTACCCCGCCGGAAAAGAGCCCGCATTCTTGCCTTGAGTTCCCGGAGGGAAAAAGGCTTTCGGAGATAGTCATCGGCCCCCTCAGAGAGTGCCTGAACCACATCATCCTCACCCACCCGCGCGGTTAACATAAGAATGCGGGTCTGCTGAAACCGGGGATCCTGACGAAGACGGCGGACCAGCGCCATCCCATCACTCCCCGGCAGCATCCAGTCCACGATCATCAGATCCACGGCAGGATGTCCCTGAAGATAAAACCACGCATCTTCCGCCGATGGAAACGCACGAAATTCCAGATCCGGTTCCGACAACGCCATTTTCAGGAGTTCCAC
>JALUJC010000316.1 GCA_027053375.1 Caldifarciminota bacterium | reverse complement strand
TGTTTGCACGTCTCGCGCGCAGGGTTCTGCGCTCTGCAAACCTGGATCACCGCCGTCCTGAAGCGGCCACCACAGCCCGGGATCCTGCCTATCACGCGCTGGGAGCTTCTGCTTCACCCGATACGCTGGATGTGATCGATCAGGTGGAACGAATCTGGATCTGGCATACCCCCATTCTGAATCGCTGGCCCCTTCTAGGGATTCGCCTGGTTCGCGCGCGAAGAAAAGGAGTGCGGATCCAGAACTGGACACCTTATCCCGGTGCCTCCCTCCCCTGGGATCCAGAATCCCTGACCCTTCATCCGGAACGGGAACTGGAAGAAGCCCTTCGGTGGGTGGAACGCTGGCGCACAGATCTGGAACGGACATCCACGCCCACGCTCCTGATTCTGCATGACGCCCTTCCCGAAAAGGTTCAGACGGCGCTTCTTTCTCTTAAGGGATGGTTCCCTCATCTTCATGTGCTTTACCTTCGCCACGCGCCCAACGGTCAGGGGTTCGTGGATATGGGGGTTCACCCTGGATTGCTGGACGCCCACCGACCGGCGCCCCATCCAGGAAAAGGTGCGGGGGAGATCCTCACCGCCATTCTTGAGGGGACCATCCGATCCCTGGTCCTCTGGAACGTGGACCCGATGGTGGAATATCCCCAGCGGGATCTCTGGGAGGAAGCCCTCTCCCGCCTGGACTTTCTTGTGGTGGTCTCTTCCCACCCCTCGCCTGTTGACGCCTACGCCCATGCAATCCTGCCCGAGGCCGTACCCTATGAGATTGAGGGGACCCTGGTGAACACCACAGGCTACCTCCTTCCTTTTCATGCGGCCCTTCCTCCTCTCGGGCTGTCTCTCCCCGATCACACCATCTGGCAGAAGCTTCTGCAGACACTGGGAGATCCTGTGGGGGCTTCCCTTGAGGAGATCTGGGAGCATATCCGACAGGATCACCCCCTGTATGCGGAGGTTTCACGCGAACCTGAAAAGGTGGAAGAGCCTTATCCCGAGGACATTCCCACCCTGCGGTATTTCAAAACCCGCTGGGTCCCGGATCGCCTGACCTATCCCTTCCTTCCCAGGAAGATCCAGCTGCCGGAGGAGACAGATACATCCACCACTGCTGAAGCATACCTGCTGGTGGTGGAGGACCTCCTGTGGAAAGCCAACCCCTGGATCTGGTCTGGCGAGTTGATCCAGCGTGCTGTGGGCGAACTGAACCTGCGCAGTGTGGTGGAGATGCACCCGGACACCGGTGCGTCCCTGGACCTGGAAGAAGGGGACTGGGTGGAGCTCATTGCCGGCGAGCGGCGGGTTCGGGTTCGGGTTCGCTGGAATTCAGCGTTGCCCGAAAAGATGCTGCGTACTTATCGTGGTTTCTATGACCAGGAAATCAACCGACTGCTGGATGCCCGGGGCAGGGCCCGCGTCCAGTTGAGACCCATTGAACAGGGAGTCAAGGGATGATTCTCCAGACCGGTGTTCGCATCGGTGTGGTGTTTGGGGTATTGATCACCATCGTGGCCTACATGACCCTTGCAGAGCGAAAAGTTTCAGCGTGGATGCAGGACCGTTACGGTCCCAACCGGGTGGGTCCCCGTGGCCTTCTCCAGCCCTTTGCGGACGTGCTCAAGCTCCTCCTGAAAGAGGACATCACACCCCGCCATGTGGATCGCTGGCTCTACACCCTTGCCCCGGCCATGATTGTGATCTTCGCCCTGACCGCATTTTCTGTGATTCCCTTTCACCCCTCTTTCGTGATTGCCGACATCCCCGTGGCCGTGCTGTTCCTTCTCGCGGCAGCTTCCATGGATACCTATGGCCTGATCCTTGCAGGATGGGCTTCTCACTCCAAATATCCCCTTCTCGGAGGGTTGCGAAGTGCCGCACAGGTCATCAGCTACGAGCTCCCGGTCGCCCTTTCTTTTGCCAGCGTGGTGGTGCTCACCGGTTCCTTTTCCCTGCTTGACATTCAGGACTTCCAGCACCGGTATGTATGGCTGCTGATCCCCAACATCCTGGGGTTTGTCATTCACCTTGTGGCCGCCTTTGCAGAGACCAACCGTGCACCTTTTGACCTCCCGGAAGCCGAGTCCGAACTGGTGGGGGGATATCACACGGAATACGCCTCCATGCGGTGGGCCCTTTTCTTTCTGGGTGAATACCTGAACATGGCGGTGGCGGCTTCGGTGATCACAGTGCTCTATCTGGGTGGATGGTATGGTCCCTTTCAACCTGGTTTCTGGTGGTTCTTCCTCAAAGTGGCCGCCATCCTCTTTCTGTACCTCTGGGTCCGGTTCACCTTCCCGCGTTTTCGCTATGATCAGCTCATGAACCTGTGCTGGAAAGTGCTGATTCCCCTCGGGTTGGTGAACCTGATCTGGGTGACTGCGCTTCGTCTCTGGTTGTTTTAACAGATGCGCCCCCGTAGCTCAGCAGGATAGAGCGGCGGCTTCCTAAGCCGTAGGTCGCAGGTTCGAATCCTGCCGGGGGCGCCACTTCTTTCCCGGAGAATGTTCAGAATTCCTGAAAAGGGGAACCGTTGCGCGTAGCACTTCGGGAAAGTGGGGAAAGGTAACTTGCCAGGATTACTTTGGTTCCGCTGGGAAACCGCACCCGGACCCGATCCCCCTCCAGCGCCACCACTTCTCCCACCCCAAACACTTTGTGATAGACCTCATCCCCTACACGGAACACCTCACCCCCACCCATGTCCGTGAGCGCGGTGTGCACCGCCGAGGGATGAAGGGGCTCCAGCACCTCTTCCGGGATCTCCCGAAGGAAACGGGAAGGCTGGAGCATCAGCCCATAGCGCAGACTCCGGCTCCGGGCAAAAAACAGATAGACCTCCTCTTTCGCCCGTGTCAGGGCCACATGAAAGAGACGGCGTTCCTCCTCCATATCTGACTCCCGTCCGTATGCATGCTGATGGGGGAACACGGTTTCCTCCAGCCCGGTGATCACAATCACCGGGTATTCCAGTCCCTTGGCCATATGGACGGTCATCAGCGTCACACGGGGTGCATCCTCGATCTCATCCATGCTGGTCACGAGTGCGATGGACTCAAGATAAGCCGGCGTGAACCCGGGAGGTTCTTCCTCCTCAAATCGCCGCATACTGGCCACCAGCTCCTGGATATTGTCCCAGCGTGTTCCGTTCTGGAGGGGAGAACGCAGATCCTGTTTGCGGATATAGGCTTCAAAACCCACCTCCTCCAGAAGAGCCCCGGTCAAACGGGACACGGGGACCTCTTCCAGCTGGGCCCTGTAGCGTTCCATCATACGAACGAACGCCTGCACAGGGGGCGCCTCACTTTCCCGCATCACCTGATAGAGCGGACGGCCCTCACGCTGTGCACGTTCCAGCAGCATCTTCCGGGTGGAGCCCCCGATACGGCGGGGCGGGATATTGAGAATACGCAGAAGGGAGACCTCGTCCTGCGGGTTAACCAGTACGCGAAGATACGCCAGCACATCCTTGACTTCCTTGCGCTCGTAGAAACGCATTCCCCCCACAATCTGGTAAGGCACACCCGCCCGTCGGAGTGCCTCCTCCAGTGCCCGGCTCTGGGCGTTGGTTCGGTAAAGCACTGCAATGTCCGAATACGGGCGTTTCAGGCTTTGCAGCAACCGGACCACTTCATCGGCTTCCTGACGTTCATCCTCCGCTTCAAAATAACGGAGTTTCTCTCCCTCCGGGTTCTCCGTCCACAACCGCTTTCCCATCCGTTCTCTGTTATGGGCGATCACCGCCGTAGCCGCTTTCAGGATGCGCTGCGTGGAACGGTAATTCTGCTCAAGAAATATAATGGTCGCGTCAGGAAAATCCTTCTGGAACTCCAGAACATTTCGTATATCCGCCCCACGAAAACCATAAATGCTCTGGTCCTCATCCCCCACCGCAAACAGGTTCCGATGGATCCGACTCCAGGATTTCAGCAGGTGATACTGTACCCGGTTGGTGTCCTGGTACTCATCCACATGGATATACTGGAAGGTTCGGGCATACTGTTCTTCCACCTCCGGATGGGCGCGGAACAGCTCCAGTGGTTTCAACAAAAGGTCATCAAAATCAAACGCCTGCAGTCGCCGGAGCTCTTCGGTATATCGCCGCAGCAGTGATGCTTCTTCCTCATCCTCCGGAGGGGTCCCGTGTTTCATTCGGGAGATCCGGGAAATCCATGTGTTGACGTTGGTCCCCTCCGGCAACATGGGTTTGAGAATTCTGCGCTGGTCCTCCCGGTCAAAAATCACAAAACTCCGGGGATACCCCAGCAGCTCTGCATGCTGACGAAGAATCCGAACACCAATGCTGTGGAAAGTTCCCACCCAGAGTTCGGGGAAGGAACGGCCCAGAAGATGCCGCAAACGTTCCTTCATCTCATTGGCCGCTTTGTTGGTGAAGGTCACGGCCAGAATCCGACGCGGGGAGACCTTTTTTACACCCAGAAGATAGGCCACCCGGTGTGTGAGCACCCGGGTCTTTCCGGAACCTGCACCGGCAAGGACAAGCACAGGTCCCTCCAGGGTCTCCACCGCACGGCGCTGAGCGGGATTCAAACGACGCAGAATATGGGAGGCATCCATGATTCAGGGTATTCTACACGCCATCCATCGGACGGTCAAAATCCTACGGGGTTTGACCGTTCCCGGAGCGGCGTGTATAATGGCGAAAACGCGCAAAAAACAAGTTCGAGGAGGTTGTACCCATGCGAGTGAAAACGGGGATTGTGCGCAGGAGAAGGCACAAGAAGATTCGTCGTATGGCCCGCGGATACTATGGTCAGAAATCCCGGACCTTCCGGAAAGCCAAAGAGGCGGTGCTGAAATCTCTTCAGTACGCCTATGCTCATCGGAAGAAAAAGAAAGGCGATTTTCGCCGTCTGTGGATTCTCCGCATTAACGCGGCAGTTCGTCAACATGGGCTCAACTACAGCACCTTTGTGTACGGTTTGCGTCAGCTGGGCACGGAGATCAACAGGAAGGTTCTGGCGGATCTGGCCGTTCGTGACCCGGAGGCTTTCGCCTCGCTGGTGGAAGAGGTCAAGGGTGTTCTGGGAAGCGCCTAAATGCGTCCGATCCACGAACTCCAGCCATGGCTGGAGGATGAGGAGAACCGACTGCGTTCGCGCCTCCGGGAAGCCCAGACCCTTCAGGAAATCCAGGAAATCCGGGCAGCCTTTTTAGGGAAAAAAGGCGTCCTGACCGCAGAGCTCAAAACCCTTCGTGCGCGTCCCCCGGAGGAGCGGAAAGAAGCGGGTCGTGTGCTGAATCAATACAAAGCCCGGTGGGAGCAGCTCATTGGGGAACGTCGTTCACAGCTGGAGGCACAGGCCGCAAGCTCCTTTGATCCCACCCTGCCTGGACGTCCCTACCGGCTGGGGCATGACCATCCCCTGTGGCTAACCCTGGAGGAGATCCTGGACATCTTCGTGGGGATGGGTTTTGAGGAGGTGGTTGGTCCTCTGGTGGAGTGGGAACGCTACAACTTTGAGGCCCTCAACATCCCCCGCCATCATCCGGCACGGGATATGCAAAGCAGCTTTTTTATCACCGATCGTATGCTGCTCCGGACCCACACCTCCCCCGTCCAGATCCGGGTCATGGAATCCCGTAAACCTCCGCTTCGCGTGGTCAGCCCTGGACGGGTGTTTCGGGTGGACGAATTTGACCCCACCCATGCGCCCGCTTTCTTTCAGATGGAAGGCCTTTATGTGGACAGAGAAGTTTCCTTTGCCCATCTGAAAGGGACCCTCGTCCGTTTTCTCCAGCGCTTCTTTGGCGAAAACGTGGAGGTCCGGTTCCTTCCTTCCTATTTTCCCTTCACCGAACCTTCGGCGGAGGTGGCCATCCGGTGGAAAGGAGAATGGCTGGAGGTCCTGGGATGCGGAATGGTGCACCCCCATGTGTTTGAGGCTGTGGGGCTGGATCCCGAAAGATGGACGGGCTATGCATTCGGGCTGGGCATTGATCGCTTCGCAATGATTCGATATGGAATTCCCGACATCCGGCTGTTCTATCAGGGCGATCTCAGATTCCTGAGGCAGTTCCGATGAAACTGCTTACACGCTGGCTGCGGGAACATCTGGATACGGCGCTGACGGATGAAGCGCTGCTGGAACGATTCGCCCTTCTGGGCATTGAAGTGGAAGATGTACGGGATCTGGGAGAGGGGCTTCGTGATCATGTGGTGGTCGGGGAGATCACCCAGGTGGAGCCCCATCCACGTCTTTCCCATCTGCGCGTTGCGCATACCCACATCGGCACCGAGACGCTGGAGCTGGTCAGTGCTGCGCCCAATGTTCGTCCAGGTATCCGTGTCGCGGTGGCCCTCCCGGGGGCACGTCTTCCCTCGGGGGAAAAAATCGAGGTTCGCACCTTTGAGGGCATCCCGTCCCGCGGGATGTTGCTTTCGGAGGCGGAACTGGAACTCGCAGAGGCTTCCGAAGGGATCCTTGAACTGCCTCCAGACCTGGAGGTTGGAGCATCGCCGCTTTCTTATCTTGAACGGGACGGTCTCTGGGTGGACCTGTACATCACCCCCAACCGACCGGATCTGATGGGGGTACGTGGACTCGCCCGTGAACTTGCGCTATTAGAAGGTGAACTGTTGCCGGTCAACCTGGATTTTCCCACGGACACCTCCATTTCCGCCCTGCCCGTCCATGTGGAAGATCCTGAGGATTGCGCATTCTATCTGGGCGCCACGGTGGAAGGTGTGGCGTCCGTTCCCTCCCCTCCGGTGTTCCGTTACCGCCTTGCGCTGGTGGGCATTCCGTCCTATTCCCTGCCGGTGGACCTGACCAACTATGTGCTGCTTGAGATGGGACACCCGCTCCATGCTTTTGATGCGGACCAGCTGGAGGGAGGGATTGTGGTTCGTCGGGCACACCCGGAGGAAAAACTCCAGACCCTGGATGAACAGGAACGCACCCTGGATCCCTCACTCCTGATCATTGCAGATCACCGAAAGCCTGTGGCCCTTGCCGGGGTTCTGGGAGGGCGGGAGAGTGGTGTTCAGGAGGGGACCCGGCGGATTCTTCTGGAAAGTGCGGTGTTCGCACCCCCTCTGATCCGGGAGGCGGTGCTTCGCTTTGGCCTTTCCACCGAGGCCGCCCGACGGTTCGAGCGCGGGATGACCGTTTCCTCTGCAAAAGAAGCAGCTT
>JALUJC010000315.1 GCA_027053375.1 Caldifarciminota bacterium | reverse complement strand
CACGCAGAAACTGGGCAATGAACACCTCACCCAGGTGCTCAATCGGGCCATGCAGGAGCTCAAAACCCACCAGCGAATCACCGAATCCACTGCCAAAACCCTCCGGATTGACACCCGAACCAAAACCCAGCGTGCCGCAACCCGTGTGCTGGATCCAGAAATTCTGGAGGAACTCCAGGAGGAGGAAACCGCCCCACCCCCCGAGACGGAGCATGATTCACCTTCATGATTCCATCCCCTGAGGGGCTGGTTCTTCGCGAGCTTCGGGTGGCCTATCCGGAGGGACCTGCCTTCACCTATACCCTCCACCTTCCACCGGGAACCCTGGCTGCGGGCATCGGCCCCAACGGAAGCGGGAAAACCACCCTTCTGCGGGCACTGATCGGCGTTCTTCCCGTTCAGGAGGGAACACTCCAGCTTCAGGGGATGTCTCTGCTGAAACAACCCCCGCGGGAACGCGCCAGGCGTGTGGGTTATCTCCCTCAGCTCTCTCCTCCCGACCCCACACTGACCGTGGTGGAAACCGTCATGCTGGGCCGTTACCCTCACTTTCCCAGCCCATGGGGACCTTCACCGGAAGATCGTCGTGTGGTGGAAAAGGTACTCCGCCGGATGGGGTTGTGGGCGGTTCGCCACTGGTCGCTTCACCGTTTCTCCGGCGGAGAACGTCAGTGGGTGGAACTGGCCCGCGTACTGGCTCAGGATCCTGTCCTCTTTCTCCTGGATGAAGCCGATCGCCACCTGGACGTTCCCCACCGGAACGCTTTCCTGGAGATTCTTCGCGAAGTGTGTCAGCGATCTTCCCGGATGGTTCTCTGGATCACCCACGACCTCCACGGAATTGCACAATCCGCAGACGTGGTGTGGGCTTTTTCACGGGAAAAGGGTGTACAGGGACCTTTTCCTCCTGAGCGACTCAACGACAGGGCGTTTGTGGACCGTCTGTTTCCAACCAGGGTGATTCCCCATGTCCCCGCAGACCCGGAAGAAAACCCGGTATCTTACTGAAATTCAGCGATGGTCCCGCCGACTTTCCCTGGTGGGTCCTTCCCGCAGAGATCTCAAAGGGCTGGAACAACTGTACCGGGAATCATTGCTTTTCCTTCCCCTGATCCCCAAAGGTTCACGCGTGCTGGACGTGGGGTCCGGGATAGGCTTCCCCGGGATCCCGCTTGCCCTGGAACGCCCGGACGTGCACATGGTGCTGCTGGAGCCACGCGCACGACGTGCTGCCTTTCTGCGACACATCGTTCTGCACCTTGCCCTTTCCAGCGTTGAGGTGGTGGAAGCACCGCTGGAGTCCTATACACCTTCTTCCCCTGTGGACCGGGTGGTGGTGCGCGCGCTTCCCGCTGGACCCTGGAAACAGCTGAAAAAGCGATTCCGCACCTGGCTTGCGCCGGGGGGATGCCTGCTGCGACTGGAGAGCCGGCGGGAAGACCTGCACGATGCTGTTTCTGTATACCCGGTAAACGGGGGATTCTGGATCGGGGAATACCGATGAACCCATCCTGCACCCACTGTGGAACCCCTGTCCCGGAAGGCGCCCGGTTCTGCCCGGGATGTGGCGCATCCCTGGAGGTGCGAAAAGAGCGGTATGTCCCCCTCACCGTGGTGTACATTGACCTTCAGGGGTTCACCCGCTGGGTCCAGCATGCCGATCCGGAGGAAGTGGCGGAAACCACCGAAAAATTCTTTTCCATCGTACAGGAACGCATCCAGGCCTACCACGGCCATCTCTACCAGCGGCTGGGCGATGCCGCACTCTGTGTGTTTGGTTATCCCCGAATCCTGGAAAACTCTGCAGAACGTGCGGTCTCGGCAGTCCTGGACATTCAGGAAGAGCTCCAGCGTCGCCTCCAGCTCACGGTGCATGCTGGCATCGCCACAGGACGTGTGCTTGTGGTGGAAGGTCATCCCCCCCGTTTTGTGGGGGAACCCATGAACCTGGCGGCACGGCTGGAAAACCTTGCAGAAGGCAATGAAATCCTGGTTCACGAGCCGGTTCGAGAGCTCACAGAACACCTGTTCGCTTATACATTGCTTGGTCCCCACCACTTTAAAGGATTTGAAGAACCGGTCCGGGTTTACCGTCTTGCAGGACGACATCGTGAACGACGCCCCTGGCGGGGTTTACCTTCTCTCCCCACACCCTTTATCGGGCGTGAGGAAGAACTGGAGAACCTTCAGATCGCCTATGAACGCTTTCAGCGGACCCACCGTCCCCTGATGGTGCGCATCCTGGGTGAACCCGGAATCGGGAAATCTCGCCTGTTCTCTGAATTCTTCCGTCAGATTCATGAACCCCCGACCTCCCTGATGGGACGTGCCCTTCCCTATGGTCGTGCCCTTTTTGCTCCCCTGGCTTATCTGATTCATCGGGACCTCCGCATTACCCTCGGTGACGGACCCATCTCCCGTGAACGTCTTGAGACCTATCTCAGCCTTCGCGCACCGGAACTCTCTCATCATACCTTGCGCCCCCCGCTGGAATTGCTGGAGATGCTCTTTTCCCTCCGGCCCTATCCTCCCGGGTTTCGCCCGGAAGAAATGCAGCAGTTCTTTCTATCCTTCTTTGAAGAGCATGCCCGTATGCAGGGACCTTTCCTTCTGGTGCTGGAGGATCTCCAGTGGGCAGACAGCGGAACTTTCCACGTTCTTGAACACCTCGCAGATCGAGGTCTTCCCATTCTGCTGATTACCATGGCACGCCCCCCCCTGCCCGGTGAACATGTATGGCAGCGATATCTTGAACGCCTGGAGCAGCGATTCCCCTCCATCCTGCTTCACCTTCGTCCCCTCCAGCCCGAACACTACGAACGGTGGTTGCGGGAAGTGCTGAACACCGACCATCCGGAACTTGCCCACCTCCTCTGGCGGCGCACCGGAGGAAACCCCCTTCTGCTGGAAGAATTGATCAAGACCCTGATCCATGATGGGAGGATCCAGTGGGTGGAACATCACTGGGCGTTCCTGGATCCAGAAGATCTGGAACACGCGCTGCCCCGGCGTATCGAAGAAACTGTTCTGGCACGGGTGGACGGTGTCCCGGGCGAGACCCGGGATCTTCTGAAAACCGCCGCCCTGATGGGCCGGATTTTCTGGGACGGTCCCCTTATGGCTGTTCACGGAATGTCCAGAGAATCCCTGGACCATGCGCTTCGCTGGGCACTGGGCGATGGCATGATTCGCTCCCGTGCCCTGAGCCAGTTTCCCGGACACCGCGAGTTTATGTTCCGTCACGAATTGCTTCGGGAAGCGGTGCTCAGCACCCTGACGCGGAAAGACAAAACCCACCTCTCCCGAAAACTCCTGGAATATTTTGAAGCCGCCCCAACACCGCCCCTCCCCATGTTCTCCATGCTGAAACTCCGTCTGGCAGAGACGACAGGAGAAGGAAAACGGATCATCCGGCACGCACGCTCCGTGCTCCCTTCCATGGAACACCTGGGCGCATACCGGGAAATCACCGGTATCCTGGGACCCATTCTGCAAAATCCCACCGTGCTTTCCCTTCCCATGGAAGAGATCCTTCCTCTCGTAGAATCTCTGATACGTGCCTATATCCACCTGGGACAGTACGACCAAGCCCGGCAGGAAATCGAACGATTTTTACAGCAAACCTCCAGCCCCGAACAACGATACCTTCTGCAGTTGCTGCATGCGGAAGCCCTTGAACGGCAGAGCCGCTACCCCGAAGCACTCCAGTTGCTGTCCCGTATCCCCGCACAGGATCTGGAGTCTTCCCTTTCCCGACGCCGTTTGCTGCTGCAAATCTGGATTTTGCATCACCTGGGCCAGGAGGAACAGATGGAAACGTTGTGGCAGCACGTGGAAACCCTCACCTCAGGAGAAAAACCGGAAGAAACCATCCATCGCCTGAATCTTCGCGCCAACACATTGC
Source organism: Caldifarciminota bacterium (assembly GCA_027053375.1). GTDB lineage: Bacteria > Hydrothermota > Hydrothermia > S141-80 > S141-80 > JALUJC01. Next base: position 3,263 of record JALUJC010000315.1, on the reverse strand, counting down.
CCGAGCATGCCATCAAACGGCGCCTTGCCCTCTATGAACAGGCGCTTGACCTGGCCCGGCGCCATCATCATGTGGCGATGGAACAGGTGCTGACCAACAACCTGACCCAGTGGAGCGCACGGGGATACATGGATCGCGCCTATCGGGAGCTTCAACGTTCTCTGGAAATTGCGGAAAAAACCGGCGATCGGCTGGGGGAAGCCATCGCATCCTACAATATGGCAACCTGGTTTGCTGACCTCGGCGTGTGGAGCGAGGTGGAACCCTGGCTGGAACGCTACATGGAACGCTCCGAGGAAATCCATAACCGTCTGGCCAGGGTATATGGAAATTTTCTCCGTGCCTACGTGGCCTGGCGTACGGGAGATCCCCGGAAGGCCGATTTATCCTTCCGGAGGGCACTGTACACAGGGTGGGAACTCCAGAGTCGGCGGCTTCGTGCAGGGATTGCCTTTCTGTATGCTCATTTTCTCATGGAACGGGGACGGATCGCCGCCGCGCGCAGGCTTGTACTCTGGAACAGGGGATACGCCCGCCCCCTTGAATGGGCGCTGTTCACCTGGCGATGGCGCTGGACCTGCCCCGGCGCAGCGAACACCGTGAACGAGGTGCGATCCAAAATCCCTCCGCATATGGAATGGACCGAATGGATCTGGCTCTTTCACGTCTTCATGGAAAGATGTGACCGGGAGGAACGGAAGGAGGACTACCGTATGCGCGGTAAACGGATTCTCCAGCATGTGGAACGACACACCCCGACCCCTCACAGGAACGCTTTACGGGAGCACCCTCTTTATGCCCCCTTTCTCCAGGTCTGAACAACCGGATCGGTATCTGTGGCTGTCCATGGCCAGCGGTGTGGCGCTGATGACGCTTAAACTGGGCGTTGCCCTGCACTCAGGGTCCACCGCCATCCTTTCCGATGCGCTGGAATCCATGGTTAATGTGGTGGCTTCCGTTGTGAGCCTTGTGCTCACCCGGCTGGCCCGGCGCCCCCCGGATCGGACCCATCCCTATGGCCACGGTAAAGCAGAATATTTTGCATCTTCCCTGGAAGGATTTCTGATCGGTCTTGCGGGGTTGATGATCCTTAAAGAAGCCACCGCTCGCCTGCTCCACCCCACCGCGCTGCACGCCCTTGCGGGAAGCACCCTCCTTCTGGTGGCTGCACTCTTCTGGATGACCCTCCTGGGTCTGTACCTTCAGCGGAAGGGCGTCCAGCTTCACTCCGTGGCACTTCGTGCCGAGGGGACCCACTGGCTCACCGACGCCCAGACCACCGCGGCTGTCCTGCTGGGCCTGTGGGTGGTCCAGTTCACCGGATGGCTGCGGCTGGACCCCATCATCGCCATTCTCGTGGCCGCACACATTTTCTGGAACGGATGGAAACTGATCCAGGAATCCGTCGGGGTTCTGATGGATCAGGCAATACCGGAGGATGAACTCCAGCGCATTCTACAGCTCCTCCAGCAGGTGGATGATCGAATCCTGGGCGCGCACAATCTCAAGACGCGCCGTATCGGTCCGACCCTGTTTGTGGACTTTGATCTGGTGGTGGATGGTCGAGAGTCCGTGGAGGTGGCCCATCATCTTGCCCACAGGGTGGATCAACAACTCAAAGAGGCCTTCGGACAGGTGGTTTCCCATATCCACATTGAACCAGGTGAACCCCACCGCCTGGGGTTCTTCCCGGACCGCGAGACGGAACGCTCTATGCCGCCCCCTCCCCGCGAAGAACCTCAAGAACCGTCCGCATAAGAATCTGGAAGTCCATCCAGGGACTCCAGTTGCGCACATAGAACCGTTCCAGCTCGATCCGCTCTTCAAAGGTCAGATGTTTCCGACCGAGCACCTGGAAGGGACCGGTCATCCCTGGACGGACCCGGAAAATCACGGGATCCACCTGATACCGTTTGACTTCTTCCGGGAGATAGGGACGGGGACCCACCAGGCTCATCTGGCCTCGCAGGACATGGAAAAGCTGGGGAAGTTCATCCAGGCTGAAACGGCGAAGCCACCGGCCAATCGGCGTGACCCGGGGGTCATGACGGAGACGATGCTGCCGCTCCCATCGCTGCTTTTCCTCCGGATGGCGGGACAGATAGGCGGCAAGGACACGTTCTCCGTCCTGCACCATGGTCCGGAACTTCCACATCACGAAGGGTTTTCCTCCTCTCCCCACGCGTACCTGCCGAAACAGTACGGGGGGACCCTGCAACACCCTCAGCAACACCGCAATCCCTGCCACCAGGGGAAGCCAGAGGGGAAGGAACAAAAGAACAAGCAGCAGCTCGATCACCCGCTTGATCATCAGATTCCAGGGCACCAGCAGACGATCCTCTACTTCCAGCACCGCAAGCCCTTCCCACAGAAACGCCCGGAGGTTCAGGAAGGGAAAATCCCTGGAATGGGTAAGCACCCATACGGAAGCAAGCGTCCCTTCCAGCAGACGGGCCTGCTGAATACGCTCCTCCAGGGGGGTTTGAAGCGCAACCACCAGGGCACCATCCATGGGTTCATCGGGAAGCGGATCGGTCAGGGCCTGAAAATGGATACGAGCCGGTGAAAACTGACGGACCAGCCGGTGTTTCAATCGTTCAGGGAGGGGACCGTCCGATCGGATCAGCAACCGCGGTGGCAGCACCCGATCCATCCATTTCCTCCGCAGGGCACGAAACAGGGGAAAGGTGAGAAACCCCGCAGCCATCATCCCGAACAGCAGCACCCGGGAGACCACCCGCAGGTCCTTCACGCTGAAAGCCAGCGCCAGAAACAGTAAACTTGCCCAGAGATGACCCCGAAGAACACCCATTCGTTCATGATGGGGCCATGTCCAGCGAAGGTAAAGCCCCTCATAGAAAAACACCAGCATCCAGATCAGGGCATAGGGCCAGAAAGCAAAATAAAAGGAAGGGGGATAAAGCGCGGAAAAGGTGTGGGGGAACCAGTGAGGTGCGGACCATCGGAGCCCATAACCCACCGCAAAGGCCATCCCAAGCGCCAGGCCATCGGCCACCAGGCCGGAGAGTGCAAAGAACAGTCTTCGCATGCAGGTTTCCTGAGGGGGCGCACGGGGTGCGCCCCCTCATCGGTCATTCCCGAAACAGAAACGCCAGCAGTGCCTTCTGGGCGTGCAACCGGTTCTCCGCCTGCTCCAGCACAATAGAACGAGGCCCGTCCAGCACCTCCCCGGTAATCTCCTCTCCACGGTGTGCCGGCAGGCAATGCATGACCCGCGCTTCCGGATCGGCATTCGCCAGAAG
>JALUJC010000314.1 GCA_027053375.1 Caldifarciminota bacterium | reverse complement strand
TGCTGGACCAGAACGAGGTTTTCCGACACCTGTTTTCACCAGAAGCGGATGCAGAGAAAGAAATGCGCCCGGTGTCGGAATTGTTTTATACCCCGGAGGAATACCAGGCATGGCTGCACTGGATTTCCGAACATTCCTGTGGTACACTGGACTGCCGTCTGGTCTCTCACGAAAAGCGGACCACGTGGTGGACCACGGTCTTCTGGCGAGATCCGGGTTCTCCCGATCGTGTGCACTGCATGTTCTTCCCTTCAGAAATGGAAGCGGAAAGCCCCACGCTTTCCCGTACGATCCTGCAGCATGCACCCCTTGGGATCCTGCTTGTCTCCCTGGACGGTCGTGTGGTGTGGGTCAATTCAACTGCAATGGATCTCTTAGGAGCCTCTGTTCAACCGCTGGGAACGGATCTGGTGGATCTTCTGCGTCCCGTCGCTCCCACCACGTGGGAAGAAATTCAAAAGTCTCTGCACGAAACAGGCGAATGGCATGGAGATATGCGGACAATGGAGGATCTGCCTGTGCCGGGGCACTTCAGAATACGCCTTCGTCTTTATCCCGATGCGGAATCTCCCGTTTGCTGGGTGGTTTTGATGGAAGATCTCCAGCCTCTGATTCGCATGCGGCAGGAGATAGAGCTCCGTGAGACCTTTTTCCGCGCGCTTGCTGAAGAATCCCTCGCAGGTGTGTTCGTCCTTTCTTCCGATGGATGGATTGAATATGCCAACCCTGTGCTGCACGACATGTTCGGGTATGCACCTGGCCAACTCCAGGGGCAGCACGCCCGGGATCTCGTGGACCCGGAAGACTATCTGGGTGTCCAGAAAAAAATACGCTCCCACCTCCGGTCCGGGAAACCCCTTCATCTCCGATTCCACGGGAGACACCGGGAGGGAAAACGGCTTGCGCTGGAATTTCTTGCCCGTCCCATTAAGGTGAATGACCAGACCTATCTTCTTGGAACCGTGCTGGACCGCACCTCCGAAACCCGTCTTCAGGAACATCTTACCCTTCTTCAGCGGATGGAAGCCATGTCCCGTCTGGTATCGGGCGTGGCCCATGATTTTCGCAACGCCACGCAATTCATGTTGCTCACACTTGTGAACATCAAAGAGAAACTTGGCGAACATTCCATGGATCCTTCTGTCCAGGAGGATCTCTCGCAACTTGAGCGGGAAATCCACCATGTGGTGCGTATGGCGGACCGGTTTGCCCGTCTGGGACGACCCAGCAGCAATCCGGAATGGGTAAGCCTGAATGATCACATCCACACGAGCCTTTCTTTTTACCAGCGTGCACTGGGAGAAGACATCCGGCTGCAATTTCATCCGGGGGAGGATCTCCCCCCGGTCTGGATCTCCCCTGCAGACCTGGAACAGATCCTGCACAACCTGCTGATCAATGCGCGGGATGCCATGCCCGAAGGGGGAGAGGTGCACCTGCGTACCTCTGTTACATTCCACAGGCATCCCCTTCGGGACCCCGCAGAGGAGCCACTGAAAAGCTACGTTTGCCTGGAAGTGGAGGACACGGGAACGGGCATTCCCGAAGACCTGATCCCTCGCATTTTCGAACCTTATTTCAGCACGAAAGGGGAGAAGGGAACGGGACTCGGTTTGTATGTGGTGTACCAGATGATCACCCGCATGGGGGGGTGGGTGGAGGTGGATTCCACGCCCGGAGAGGGCACCACCTTCCGTCTGTACTTTCCGGTGCTCACCCGTGAGGAGACCGCGGTCATCCAGCGGCAGATTGAGCATGACACCAGCGCCCTGGGCAAACCCGCCCATCCGGTCTCCTTCAACCTCCTCCTGGTGGAGGACCGGGAAGAAGTTGCGCACTCCTATATGGAGTACCTGGAACGCCGTGGGTACCGGGTGTTCCTGGCCACCACCCTGGAGCAGGCAAGACGCCGGCTCCGCGCCCTGGGAAGGGCACTGCACGGGATGATTGTGGACGTGGCGCTGCCCGATGGCAACGGGCTGGACCTTGTGGAAGAAGTGCAATCCCGTTATCCCCACATGCATATCCTGGTCATCTCCGGCTATCCGATGGAAGATCCAAGACTCCAGAGACTCCCGGAGTTCCAGGTGGATTTCCGGGCCAAACCCCTGGGACCACGGGATCTGGAAGATATTGTATTCCGCTGGTCCCGGTCCACAAGCCCGGGTGGATCAGGAAAAGACAGGACTTCCTGAGAGGATCCCTGACCGGATCCCTCTGGATATGACTGTTTCCACACACTTCCCCGATCCCGTTGCGTGATCGGAATGATTGACAGAGCGGGTTTCCCTTTGCATACTTCCCTACATGCAACCTTTCCGGCTTCTCCATCTTTCAGACCTGCATCTGGACACCCCTTTTGAGGGGATCCGTCAGGAAGCCCCCGAACGGGTCCGGGAGATGCTGACTTCCGCTCCTTATGAAGCCATGGAACAGGCTGCCCGGCGTGCTGTGGAGGAACGGGTTCACGCCGTGGTGATCGCAGGGGACATCTATGACCGCGAACGTCACAGTTACTACGCCCAGTTGCGGTTTCGGGATATGCTCCGGACCCTTGAGGATGCCGGGATCCCTGTGTTTATTGCGCACGGGAACCATGATCCGCTGGGAACCTGGAAAGTGAGAACAGCCCTTCCTGAAAACACGAAAGTTTTCCGGGGCGAGGTGACTTCCTATCTGATCGAGCCACCTGACGCCCCACCGGTACGGTTTGTGGGCATCAGTTTCACCCGACCCGATGAACGGGAGAACCTCGCCCGCATGTTTCCAGCAGCCGGGGCGCAGGATCCTCTCACCGTGGGTGTGCTGCATACCCAGGTCGATGCCCAGCCCGGGCATGATCCATACGCACCCTGCAGTCTGGATGATCTGCTTTCCCGCAGATACACCTATTGGGCACTGGGCCACATTCATGAGCCCCGGGTTCTGACCGAAGAGCCCGCGCCTGTGGTGTATGCGGGAACCCCCCAGGGACGGCATCCCCGGGAACCCGGGCCGCACGGGGGATACTTCGTGGATATCCACGCCTCGGGGAAAGTGGACATCCATTTTGAGGCCTTTGATCAGATACGCTGGAGTTCCGCCCATGTTCGCGTGGAAGACGTGGAAAGCCTGGACACCCTTGAACAGAAGCTGGAACTCCTCCTGGAGGAGGTACGCGCATCCTCCGAGCAGCGTCCTGTCCTGCTCCGAATCTACCTGGAAGGGCGCACGGAAATCTATCGTGAGCTTGTCCACACCCAGACCCTCCAGGATCTCCGAACCCGTTTGTGGGAAGCCGAAGAGGATCGGGATCCCTTTGTATGGATCGAGTCCTTTGTTCCCCATCTTCAACCACCCATCCCCCTGGAGAGTCTTCGCCAGCGTGAAGACCTGGTGGGGTACCTCCAGTGGGTCGTGGAAAGCGAACGACAGGATCCAGAGCAGCTGCGACAGGTGCTTCTTCAGCAGAGTATTCCTTCCATGTTGAAATCCTGGATCCAGGACATTCCCGCCTCTGACCTTCTGGACATGCTGGAAGACGCGCTGATGGATCTTCTGGGAAGCTTGCTGGACGAGGAAGCCCGGGCATGATCATTCGCAGCCTCTTCCTGGAAGGATTCGGGATCTTCCGTGATCTGGAACTCCCGGATCTTGCGGAACACATGGTGATTGTATACGGTGAGAATGAAAGCGGGAAAACCACCCTGAAAGAAGCCATCCTCACCCTGCTTTTCGGCTTCCCCTACCGGCAGAAAAAGAAAAATGAGCAGTATTATCCCCCTTTTCGGGGTGGCAACCACGGGGGGAGAATCCAGGTGGTCCTGCAGGACGGCCGTACGCTCCATATCGAGCGAACCCTTCGGCGTGTGCGGTACGCTTTCTTTCGGGATGGAAAAAATGCTGTATTTCACGAATTCAGCGACGGAGAACCACTCCAGGAACTCTGGGGAGGAAGGCTGAACCGTGCCCTCTATCGCAGGATTTTCACCATTGATCCTGTGGATATGGAAATGGAGGGCCTTGGATTTCTTGAGGAAGATGAATACCTTCGCAGTCTGTTTATGGCTTCCTCTTCGGGCATTCATCCCACAGCACTTGTGGCGCTAAAGAACCGTTTATACAGTGAAAGTCAGTCTCTGATCCGCCCCCGTTCCAGGGAGGGGATGATCAATCAATTGCTGGATCGCTACCGGGAACTGAAACGCACCATCCATGACCTGGAACGTCAGCGTGCGCGTTACCCGGAGCTTTTAAAGGAACGAGATGCCCTGGAGAAACAGCTGGAAGACATCCAGCGCAAACTGGAAGAACGTGAACGGGAACGCCAGTGGCTGGAACTTCTGGATCGCTCACGCACGCACTGGACCCGGTGTCAGACCCTTGAAAAAGAACTGCAGTCCCTGGAGGACGCCCGGGCCTTTCAGGAGCACTGGTGGGAGACATATCAGACACGGATCAACCAGCTGGACACACTGAAAAGCAAACGCAGGGAAACCGAAATCCAGCTCGCAAGGGCGCGTGAAGCACTTGGGGATCCACCCCCCACACCCACGCTGGAACACCGGGAAACGCTGCGTGCACTGCGAGAGGAGCGGGCATGGTGGCGGGAAACCCTGGAACGCGTACAGGACCTCCGTGCCCGAAAAACCTGGTTTGAAAAACGAATCCAGGAGCTTTCCCATCAGACTGGCCTGACGCTGGATCCCTCCACCGTGGCACAGTTCCCCCGATCACCCTCATTTGCACAGGAGGCACGCGAAAGGTCGCTGACCTATCGACAGGTTCACACAGCCCTGCAGGAACACCGCAACCTCCGTCCACCCCACGCCAACCTCCTGGAAGAACACATGGAGGAAGTCCAGCAATACGTGGAGCAGTGGCACACCCTGAACAGAGAACGTCAGGAAATATCACGCGAAATGGACCAGCTGAAACTCCTGCTTTCTGCTGATGGGGGTCTGCCCTGGTGGAGTCCGTGGATTGCAGGTCTGATCGTGGGGGCAGGGTTGTACGGATTTCTCACCCTGATCCCCTCTCCTTTTCCTCCACTTCCCGTGGCGATCACAGGTGGAGGGCTTGTGGGAGGAAGCCTGGTCGTTGTGTGGGGACTTTTGTCCCTACGCCGTCGCCAGCGACAGCGCTCCATAGAGACGCAGTGGCAACAACGATCCCGAAAGCTGGAAGAACTCACGCAGCAGCAGCGCGCGCTGGAAGCACGTCTCAATGCTCTGGGCTTTACACCTCATGGACATGAACCCTCTGCATGGACGGAGGAAGATCTTCGAATCCTGCTGGAACATGTGCGAAACTACCGTCTCTGGAAAGAAAAAGAAACGCAACTTGAGGAACGTCTGGAGAACCTGCAAACGCAATGGAGAGCGTTCCTTGAGAAGCATCAGGTGGACCTTCCGCTTCGTGTGGAGACCTACCTTGATCTCGTGGATCCGTTGCGGAACCTTCAGGGATGGCTGGACCAGATCCAGGAAGTGGAACGTGAACTCCAGCAACTACAAAATCGCCTTGAAACACGGGTTAACGAACTGAAACGGATCCTGACCTCACCCCCATCCCTTCCCCCGGAGGATCCGGAGTGGATTGTCCACCTGGACCGGTTGTGGCAAAAAATGCAGGAAGAAGAACGCCACCTGTCACAGTGGAAACAGCGAGAGGAGAAAGTCCAGAGCCTGGAAGAGACCCTGGATGCGCTGATCGCGGAACAGCGTCGCATTGAGGAACAGTTAAATCATCTGTACAGAGAGGCGGGCGTGAAGGATCGCAATGGTTTTCTTGAGCTTCGTGAACGTTACCGCCGATGGGCCACCCTGCATCAGGAATGGCTCCGCCACCACCAGAGTCTTCTTGCACTTCTTGGTTCAGAAGAAGCCCTAGAACAGGCGAGCCATGTATTGCGCACCACGGACGCCGTGCGTCTTCATGCCCGCCTTCAGGAGCTGGAACGGGAAGTGAAGGAACTGCAGCAGGAGCAAACCCGGTTGCTTGAACGCAGGGGAGAACTGAACCGTTCCATCCGGGAGATGGAAGAGGAAAGAACCCTGCAGGAACTGTACCAGCAGGAGATCGTTCTATCTGCACAAATCCAGGAGGGCATTCGGGCATGGGGAAGGCGCATTCTCGCGCTGCATGTCCTTTCAAAAGCGCAGTACATTTACGAACAGGAAAAACAGCCGGAAATTGTAAATCGGGCCAGTGCATACCTGGCCAGCATCACGCGCCGTGCGTACCGTCTTCATTCTCCCCTTATCAATCCTTCCAGTATTCAGGTGGAACACACCGAAAATCACGAGTTTCGCGGAGAACAGGCCTGGAGCCGGGGTCTGCTTGAGCAGGTCCTCCTTGCGCTGCGACTGGCGTTTGCCACGGAGTTCACGCGGATGATGGAGGGTCTCCCCATCCTCCTGGATGAAGCCTTCGCCCATTTTGATCCTGCCCGGATGGAAGAAAGTGCGCGGATGCTGGCAGACCTTTCCCGGCATCACCAGATCTTCTTCTTCACCTGCCATCCTGAACTCGCGGAAATGCTCCATGCCACAGGCGAACAGGCCGGTCGAAGCATCACCCGACTCACCCTGGAGCAGGGACGGGTGGTCCAGCGTCAGGACAGTCTATCATAAAAAAAGGGGCCGGCAAGCCGGCCCCTTCCTGTGTCCGCACATCCCGGAGTTCAGAACTTCACTTCGGCGTTAAACCGCAGATAGGTATCCGCCTGTTTCCCGGGATCCTCATAGGTGAAGTGAAGCACATTGACCGAAAAGATGACGTTACTCAGTGAGCGAAGGAACAGACAGGGTCGCACAAAAACTCCTCCCAGCACCATGGTCTGACCATCATGGGTACGGGCTGCATCGGTGTTGGGATCCAGCTGATCGTAGCGGAACACCAGCCCGAAAGAGCGCCCTGCATCGGGCATCCACCAGCGGCCCAGATCCAGCGAACCATAGAAGGAGATCCCCTGGCCCGTCACATAGGCGCTGTCCGGTCCGTCCTGAAGCTGCACCCATTCTCCCATGAGACGGCCCAGATCGCCCACCATGGAAAGCGCCGCAATATAGCGGTTTCGGCGTGTGCGGGCATCCACACGACCGCGCTGACCGTACACGTGAATTCCGAGTCCGGTAAGGAAGGAGCCGGACCCCCTAAAAGGATAGAGGGAAAGTCGTCCCATCACATCTTTC
>JALUJC010000313.1 GCA_027053375.1 Caldifarciminota bacterium | reverse complement strand
TGGGGGTGTAGTATTTGGCAACCGTAAGCTTCAGGGCATAGCCCTGCTGGAGTTCATAAATCCGCTGAACGGAACCCTTACCAAACGTGGTATCCCCGATCACCAGCGCACGGTCATAGTCCTGAAGCGCACCGGTGACAATCTCAGAAGCACTGGCGGTGGCACGGTTCACCAGCACCACCACGGGAACAGAATCCGGAACCACGGGGGGAAGGGTGGACCGAAACACTTCGCTCATCCCCCGTGCCCGTCCCCGCGTGGAGACCACTTCCGATCCCTGAGGTAGGAACAGAGACGCAATCTTGATGGCCTGATCCAGCAGTCCTCCACCGTTGTCCCGGAGGTCCAGCACCACCGCCGTGGCCCCCTGTGCCAGTTCCTCTTCCAGCGCTTTCCGGACCTCCTCATAGGCGGTCTCGGAGAACGAGGAGAGACGCACGTACGCCACCCGGTTGCGGATCACGCCTGCGTAGGGGACTGTGTGAACCTGGATCACTTCCCGGGTGATGGTCACATCCAGGGGCTCGTTCACCCCGGGGCGGCGAACTTTGATCTGAACTTTTGTTCCAGGTTTCCCCCGCAGGTGCTTGACGGCATCACGGGTACTCCATCCTTCGGTGGACTGGCCCTCCACTTCCACGATCCGGTCCCCCGGATGGAGCCCCACCCGATAGGCCGGGGTTCCCTCCATCACACTGATCACGGTCAGCACCCCATCCTGAAGGCCGATGGTGATCCCGATGCCACCATACTGACCGGAGGTGAGGATGTCCCAGTCTTCCCGGATCTCAGGCTTCAGAAGTTCTGAAAAAGGATCCAGGGAGTTCACCATTTCGGCAATGCCACGCTCCATCACATCGGGAACATCCACAGGATCCACATACAGAAGTTCAATCTTCCGCACCACTTCGCCAAAGAGCCGGGTCATCAGGGTGAGCCGCCGGGAATCCGCGGACATCCGCATGGATCCCAGGCTGAATCCGGCCACGAAAAAGGCCAGCGCGAGCGTTGCCCCGCCAGCCCAGGTGCGCCATCTTCTCATGTGTTCCTCTCCTCCTTCCGCGCCTGTTCGCGGGGTTTTAACTGGGGGAAAAGCATCACATCCCGAATGGAGGGTTCCCCCGTAAGAATCATGACCAGCCGGTCCACCCCAATGCCAATCCCCCCCGTCGGAGGCATGCCATACTCCAGCGCGGTCAAAAAGTCTTCGTCGATCTCCCGGGGAATCTCCGAATCGGCATCCCTGAGTGCAAGCTGCGCCTCCATGCGCGCACGCTGATCCACAGGGTCATTCAGTTCGCTGAAAGCGTTGGCCACCTCCATCCCCAGGATAAACAGTTCAAATCGTTCGGTCAGACGTGGATCCTCCCGATGCTCCTTCGCAAGAGGAGAGAGAATCCGGGGATGGTCCAGCACAAAGGTTGGGTTATGGAGATGCCTTCCGATCAGCTGATCAAAGGCTTTGTCCAGCATTTTATGACGGGGAGTACCGGACGCCACCTGTACCCCTTTCTCTTCAAGAACATCCCGAAGCCTGGGCGCTGGAATCTCCAGGGGATCCACACCCAGTGCTTCCTGAAGGGCATCCAGCATCCGGATCCGTGCAAAGGGCGGGGAAAAATCCACCACCTGTTCTCCCGCCTCCAGGGTGGAGGTCCCGTACAGCTCCTGCACCAGTCCACAGAGCATCTGTTCCACTTCCCGCATCCAGTCCGTGTAGTCCCAGTAAGCCGCATAGGCTTCCAGCATGGTGAATTCCGGATAGTGCGTTCGGTCAATGCCCTCGTTTCGGAAATCCTTGGAGATTTCATACACACGCTCCGCGCCCCCCACCAGCAGACGCTTGAGATAGAGTTCATCCGCGATCCGGAGATAGAGTTTGATCCCCAGGGCATGGGCAAAGGTCTCAAAGGGGCGCGCGGCTGCACCGCCGTACACCGGTTGCAGGACGGGGGTCTCCACCTCCAGAAATCCACGTTCATCCAGATAGGATCGCAGGAAGCGGATGATGCGGGCGCGGGTCCGGTAAACCTGCCATCGTTCCGGGTTCGCGATCAGATCCAGGTAACGCTGCCGGGAACGTGTTTCCGGATCTTCCCAACCATGCCACTTCTCCGGAAGGGGGCGCAATCCCTTCGCA
>JALUJC010000312.1 GCA_027053375.1 Caldifarciminota bacterium | reverse complement strand
GGAGATGGGGGTGGAGGCCCAGTTGTTTGTGGGGCGTCTCCATATCCAGACCTCGCTCCCGGAAGGGACCGAGACGTATGACGCACCTCCCCTGCGGTTTCGTCGGGACCTCCCCCCGAACCTTCAGCGGATCATTCGTTCCGCGGGACTTTTACGGCAGCGTTTCCGCGCGGAGAACATTCAGGCTGTCCTGGCATTCGGCAGCTATGCGAGCCTGCCCGGACTACTTGCAGCCCTCCAGCTCCGCCTTCCCCTTTTCCTTCTGGAGCAGAATGTGGTCCCCGGCCGGGTGGTTTCCTGGATGCGACCCTTTGCGCGCCGGGTGTATCTCAGCTTCGCCGCCTCCCTTCCCCATTTCGGAAGAAAAGGCCGGTGGACCGGGAATCCGATCCGACCTTCCCTGCTCCGGGAATTCCAAGCGCACACCCCGGAAGAAGCCCGCAAGATGCTGGGGCTTGACCCCCACAGACCCACTGTTCTGGTGATGGGGGGGAGCCTGGGGGCGCGTCCCCTGGTCCGTCTGGCCCTCCAATCCCTGCGACCCGGCAAACGGTACCAGGTTTTTCTGCTCACGGGTGAGGCGAATCAATCCTGGGCTGAAGCGCATCCCCCACCGGAGGGCGTGGTTCTCCAGCCCTACTGTCAGCGGATGGGCCTGGCCTATCGCGCAGCGACCGTTGCCGTATCGCGTGCTGGGGGTGGGGCTATCGCCGAACTGCTTGCCTTCACCGTTCCCACCCTGCTCATTCCCTGGCCCGGGGCTGCCCGGGGACACCAGGAGGCCAATGCCCGGGAAATGGCGCGCTTGCGTGCCATGGACTGGATGCAGGAAGGGAACCTGCGACCGGAAAAATTCCGCGCCTGGGTAGAGAGTCACGTCCTGAATCCAGAACGCCTGAAGCAAAAAGTGGAACGCATGCGGCCCCACCGCAAACCCCGAGCGGCATGGGCGGTATGGACCGACGTCCGAGAAACCCTGGAGGGAATTCATGCTGATTCCTGAACAGTATCGACACCTGCATTTCGTGGGAATCGGGGGATCCGGCATGTCCGGACTCGCCGAAATCTTTCACAACATGGGATTCCGTGTGCAGGGATCGGATCTGCATGTGACCGACGTGACCCGTCGACTGGAAAAGCTGGGTATCCAGATCTTCTATGGACACGATGCCCAGCACCTCGGCAATGCGCAGGCGGTGGTGGTATCCACCGCCATCCCCGAGGACAATCCCGAACTGGTGGAAGCCCGGAGCCGGGGAATTCCGCTGATTCCCCGGGCTGCCATGCTGGCGGAGCTGATGCGTATGAAATACGCCATCGCGGTGAGCGGGGCACACGGAAAAACCACCACCACCTCCATGATCGGCCACATGCTGCACGTGATGGGGCTGGATCCCACCACACTGGTGGGAGGGCGCCTGCTTGGATACGACAGCGGTGCCCGTGCAGGAGAAAGCCGATATCTCGTAGCCGAGGCCGATGAATCCGACCGCTCTTTTCTGTATCTGTACCCCACGGTGGCCGTGGCTACCAACATTGACCGGGAACATCTTAACACCTACCGGTCGGTATTGAAAATCCAGGAAGCCTTCCTTGACTTCCTGAACCGGGTCCCCTTCTATGGAGCTGCCGTGGTGGGGATCGACAACCTTTATCTCCGGGATCTGCTCCCCGAACTCCGTGGGCGAAAACTGACCTTTGGCTTCAGTCCCGATGCCCATCTGCGTGCCGAAGATATCCAGACCGATGGGCGTTCGGTCACTTTCCGGCTGGTCCAGGATCAGCAGCCCCGCACGCGCGTTTACCTTCCGATCCCGGGAAAACACAACGTCCTGAACGCCCTTGCGGCCCTGTGTGTGGCCGAAGTGCTCCATCTGGACCTGGTGGAGGCCGCTCGAGCCCTCAAAACCTTTCGGGGCGTGGCCCGAAGATTTGAGATCCGCGCCGAGGGAGAAGACTGGGTCTGGGTGGACGACTATGGGCACCATCCCACGGAGATTGCCGCCGTCCTGGAAACGGCACGGGCTTTCTGGTCCGGGAAAATTCTCACGGTGTTCCAGCCTCACCGGTACACCCGCACCCGGGATCTCTGGCGGGAGTTCGGTGAGGTGCTGGGGAACACGGACGAACTTGTTCTTCTCCCGGTCTATCCAGCGGGGGAGACACCCATTCCTGGCGTTTCCTCCCAGCTGATTGAGGCTTCGCTCCGGCGTGCGCATCCTCAGCTCCCCTACCACATGGCTGAAAGCCTTGAGGATGCCGTGCAGTGGATCCGGGAACGGGGCCTGCGCCACACCCTGTTGCTCACCCTGGGAGCGGGAAATGTCTGGCAGGTTGGAGAGCGTGTTGTCAAATCCTGATCTGGAGGTCAGGGAACAGGAGCCCCTCCATCGGCACACCACCATGGGGGTGGGAGGACCCGCACGGTACTGGGTGGAAATTCGAAGCGAACGCGCGCTGAAAATCATCCTCCAGACCCTCCAGGAGACCACCCTTCCCCGTTATGTTCTGGGAGGTGGCTCCGACACCCTGTTCACCGACGAGGGGTTCCAGGGGGTGGTGCTTCACCCCTCCGGCGCAAGAGATCTCAACATTCACCACAATGAAATGGTTGTGGGCGCGGGATGGGTCCTTTCCAGGGTGATCCAGCACGCGGCACGCACAGGTCTGAGCGGTATGGAAGAACTCTATGGGATCCCGGGAACCCTGGGGGGTGCCGTGGCGAAAAACGCGGGAGCGTTTGGGCGGGAAATTGCCGAGCTGGTCTCATGGATTGAAGTGTATCGATGGGATGGGAGCTTTCACCGGATTTCCGGAGATGAGGCCGGTTTCGTCTACCGCGACAGCCAGGTACGTCGGGAGGGGGTAATCTGGCGGGTGGCGCTGCAACTCCGTCCGGGGAATCCAGATGCCATTCGCCAGCAAATGAACAACATCTATGCCCGCCGCACCCGGAGTCAGCCCTATGGATTCCGTTCCTCAGGGTGTATCTTCCGAAACCCTCCAGGAGATTCTGCAGGTCGGATTCTTGACCAGATGGGATTGAAAGGATACCGTGTGGGGGGGGTGTGGGTCTCCAGGCGGCATGCCAACTTTCTGGTTCACCGGGGAGAGGCACGTGCCCGGGACGTGCTGGAACTGATCCGGGAAATCCGGCAAAGGGTGCAACGAGAGCGAGGCATATCGCTCCACCCGGAAGTGGTCCTTGTGGGGCCCCGGGGGGAAGAACCATGGTAAAGCGGGTCTGGGTGGCACGTCTGGTGGTCTGGGGCGCTCTTTTCCTTGCGGGATATACTGCTGCAGATCGCGGGGCTTGCAATTTCATTATGAAACGTGTATCCTTTCGTGAAGAAACCGGGGTACACGACTGGATTACACGCTACCCGCGCCTTCGGGCACGGGTGGTGAAGGAGAAGGGGGATACGCTGATCCTGAAAGGGGATATACGGGTACTGATCGGAGGACGGTACCGGGAGCAACGTTTGCGGACCTTGCTTCGCTGGCTTGAAACCCATCCCGATGCGCGTGGGGTGATGCTGGATTTTCGTGGTTTGAAACAGGGTGTCTGGGTCAGAACGTTCCCATGAAGCGAACACGGTTGATCCTGGGGCTGGACATCGGGGATGACCCCGTGCGCGCAGCGCTGGGTGAGGTGATTCATGACCAGCTCCAGGTCCATGCCGCTGTGGAACATCCTGCCGAGGGTTTCCGGAAGGGGTTCATTGACGAGATGCCCGCCGCGCGTGCGACGCTGGAGCAGCTGATCCAGCGGGTCCTGAAGGATGCCGAAATCCACACCCCTCCCCGCACGGTCATCAGCCTATCCAGTGAGGTCCGGGGCTATGAAACGGACGGTTCCGTCCAGATCCCCAGTGGAAAGATTTCCATGTACGATCAGCAGCGGGCCATTCAACAGGCCAAAACAAGTGCCAACATCCCACAGGAGGACGAAATTCTGAACTTCTATCCCTCCTATTACGAACTGGACAACGAGCAGAAGGTGCACAATCCCGTGGAAATGCGGGCACGGCGCCTGCGTGTTCAGGGCTTTCTCCTCACGGCGCCGAGGACCGTGCTCACCAACCTTCAGGACCTGCTGCGACAGGTGGGGATCCGGGACTTTGAGTTTCATACCCGGGCTTATGGAAGCAGTCTTCTGGTCACCGACTCCATGGACCGGTTGCACGGGGTGGTGGTGATTGAAACCGGAAAGCAGAGCAGCGATGTGGCCGTGTGGTACCAGAACTCCCTGCTGGACGTGTTCAACCTCCCTGTAGGGTATGTTCATTACGTACGAGACGTGGCACAGTTCTTCCAGATTCCTCTGGGGATCGCCGAGGATCTGGTGATGACCAACGGCGCCCTGTATTTTGACCGCCGGACCGAGGATCAGCTGTTCGTGGAACTCAACTGGGACAGCAAAACCTACAAGGTTTCCCGGGAAGAACTTGCCAGGGTACTCACCTATCGTGCCGAGGATTTTTTCCATCGGATACGCACCCGACTGGAGGAAAAGGAACGCCTCGGTCTGCTGGCTTCCGGTGCCATTCTGAACGGGATGATGCTCCTCCTGGGTGGGATCCTGGAAGCGGGCATGGAGATCCTGGAGATGAACGTGCGGGAACCCCGGGTCACAGGGGTTACAGGATCGTCTCAGCAGGCTGATGACCCCGGCTTTTTCCCGCTCTATGGGTTGATGCGGAAATACGCGGTCACCGCTCAGGACGCCCATGGACTGCGATCGGGGCTTCCCATTCAGGCATCGAGCTGGAAGGATAAACTTCGGGAATTCTGGAAATGGCTGGGGCTGGAATGAAAAAAACAAAGGGAGGGCGGGCCATGGCCCAGAAGAGAAAATCCCTGGGACCCCGGATCGTGGTGCTGGGGATTGGTGGATGTGGGGGGAACACCCTGGATCATCTCATGCAGGCGGGGGTCAACGGTGCGGATCTCATTGCGCTGAACACGGACGCTCAGGACCTTGAGAAAATTCGCGCCCACAAAAAGATCGTCCTGGGGCCAAACGTGAGCGGTGGGCTGGGTGCAGGGGCCAACCCGGACCTTGGTGCCCGCGCCATGGAAGAGTCCCTGGACGAGTTGATGAAGGAGCTGGAAGGAGCCCATATGGTCTTCCTGACCGCTGGTTTTGGAGGAGGGACAGGATCCGGTGCCCTTCCGGTGGCCGCTCAGGCCATTGCAGAACGTGGGATTCTGAGTGTGGCGGTGGTCACCCTACCCTTCTCCAATGAAGGTCGACGCAAATGGGAAGTGGCTTCGGAAGCCCTGGAGAAGATGAAACCCCACGTGGACACCTACATCACGATTCACAACGATCGACTGCTTGAACTTGCAGGGAAAAAACCCTTCACCCAGGCGCTTCGTGAAGGAAGCATGGTGCTCTATCGTAGTGTAAAGGGGATCCTGGATATCATCTCCCATTCCGGAATCATCAATGTGGATTTCCGTGACGTGGATACGGTCCTTCGGAAAGGGGGCCAGGCCATGATGGGGATCGGGACGGCGGAAGGGGAAGATCGGGTGGAAAAAGCCCTGGAGCGTGCGCTCCGAAGCCCCATTCTTGAACACCAGTCCATTGAGGGCGCCCGCCATGTGCTGCTCAACGTGGTTTTCGGGAGTGAGGAGCGGGAACCCCTGAGTGACGAATGGAACTATATTCTGGGGCGGGTTCGCAGCGAGGCATCGGTCAACGGTGAGGAACCGGAAATTATCCATGGTCTTACCCGAATCCCCGAACTGGGGGAAAAGCTGGAAATCACCATCATTGCCTCTGGCATTGCCCAGCGTGCACGCAGAGGAATTTCACCCCTCGTCCGTAAACGTCCCCGCCCAGGAACCGACACCACCAGAAAACCGCCGGACAACCCGGATCTTCCAGCGTACTACCGTAGAAAATACAATTGAATCCATGAACCTTGAAGCCGTTCTCCAGGACCTGATCGAACGCCATCGGGTGCTGCAGGACACGTTCATCGTTTACCGGATCCACCGGAAAGGCGGAGAATCGCTGGACACTTTTCTTGTTAACCTTCGAAGGATTATCAAAAAGAGTGACTTCGTGCTGGAAGAATCTCCAGGAACCGTGGTGGTGATCTTCCCTCACACTCCCAAGCATTTTGAATCCCGGATCAGAGAACGGCTGATCTCTGTTCTTGGAGATCGCATTTCATCCATTGAAACCCGGATCTATCCAGACGACGGCGAAACACCGGCAGATCTCCTCCGTGCCGGTGGAGAAGGGGGCCAGGGACAGACCCCCGGACAGATGGAGGAAACCACAGCCTGGGATGCCTATTTCAGCGGTCCCCTCAAGGGAATTGAACGTGCACTTGACCAGATCATGTCCGGGCAACCCCTGGCGATCGGGATTCACGGTCACGCCTGGTGCCGTCCCGATGCCCTTGTGGAACGAATCCTGCGACTTGCCAAGCTGAAAAAAATCCAGATTGTGGACGTTTCTGTTGAAGAGGAAAAGGACATCACCTTTCCATTCTGGCTTAACCTTCTGCTCCCTATCCTGGCGCATGGTGCCCGGGAACCTTCTCTGAAGGCGTTGCTTGAAGTGGCCCGGGAGCACACCATTCTGCTCTATGTCAAAGATCCCACCCGCCTGCCCTCGGAAGCGCTGACCTTCCTCCGGTCGTTGCTAACAGGTTCTCTTCAGGCCCGGCTGGGGGTGATCTATGAGGTGGTCAGCACGGGAAATCCTCCTCCCCAGGGGCTTGTTCGCTGGGAAGACAGCCTGCGCCGCAGCGGTCGTCATCTGCCCATCCCGCTTCATCCCATGCCCCTTTCGGACGTGCTTCATCTGGCAACCAACCTGCTTCGTCTCCCCCTGGATGCTGACCAGATCACGCACCTGCACACCCTGAGCGGCGGATACCCCGACCTGCTCTTTGCCCTGTTTCGTCATCCCGATCAGTGGAGCCGACGCCTTCTCCAGCCCCTTCATCCTGAGTTGATGTCCCGGCTGGAACCGGTGGTGGAAAGCCTGCCTGCCGCACTTCGCCAGTTTCTGATCAGCCTCTCTGTCCTGGGCCCCACCTTTCAGGTTGAGGAAGTCCGTCAGCTCTTTTCACGGGAAGATCCAGGCAAGGTGATCCGCTTCCTGGACACCGTTCGGGATCGGGGCTGGCTTCGTAAAGAAGGGGATTCGTGGGCCTATCATCCTCCCGTGGTATGGAAATACTGCTACCATGCCC